>JAIXVN010000095.1 GCA_027483005.1 Verrucomicrobiaceae bacterium | reverse complement strand
GCCATGCCAGCGCAACGCCTTGTTCATCGACGATCGTGAGCAATTCCAGATCCGTGAATTCGGCCGCATCCTCGACATCCAGCCAGGCTTGCGGGTGGATCGTGAGGTCCCTGCAAGGCCCGACCTTCTTCATCTTCTGATGCACGCTCAAGGGGATGTTCCCGATCGGGAAATCCTCGATGCCGCGCGTCAGCGTGAGCGGATGGCAGGCGCTGGAATCGTTGGATGACATGGCGATCAACCGATCTCTTCGCGGATGGCCGCGGCGAACTTGCTGAGCCAGATGCGGGCTTCCTCGATCTGGCGGTGTTCGACGAGGACGCGGATCTTGTTCTCGGTGCCGGAGTAGCGGATCAGGTGGCGTCCTTCGTTGCCGAAGGTTTTGGTGGCAAGGGCCATCAGCTTCTTGAGCTTTGGAAGTGATTCGAGAGGCGGCTTTTCCTTCACCGGGATGTTGGCGAGCTGGCTCGGATACTCGGACATCGCGGCGGCGAGCTGGGCGATGGTGGCGTTCTTCTCGCGCATCATCTTGAGCACCTGCAGGGCACTGAGGATGCCGTCGCCGGTGGTGGCATGTTCGGCGAAGATGAGGTGGCCTGAGTTTTCTCCGCCGAACGTGAAGCCTCCCTGGCGCATCCGCTCGATGACCTGGCGGTCGCCGATACCGGTGGTCTCAACCTTGATGCCGTGGGCGGTCATCGTTTCCCTGAGGCCGAGGTTGCTCATGCTGGTGCAGACCATGGTGTCGTGCTTGAGGCGGCCCTGTTCCTTCAGCGCGATCGCGCAAAGGGCGAGGATGCGGTCGCCGCTGATGACCTGGCCGTTGGAGTCGGTGAAGATCACGCGGTCGGCATCGCCATCGAAGGAGATGCCCAGGTCGGCATTGAAGCGGCGGACGAGTTCACCGGCATTGTCCGGGAACAGGGCACCGCAGCCGTCGTTGATGTTGGTGCCGTCGGGCTGGATGCCGGTGGTGACGACTTCCGCGCCGAGTTCCTTGAAAATGAGTGGCGCGATGAAATAAGCGGCACCGTGTCCGCAATCGACGACGACCTTCAGCCCGTGAAGCGGGACGTTGTCGGCGGTGTGCTTGGCGAACTCGATGTAGCGGCCGCGGGCGTCCTCGATGCGGTGCGCCTTTCCAATCTGGCGCGGCGGGACGGGAGCGGCCTCGGGCTCCTCGCCGAGGATGTGGCGCTCGATGATGGCCTCCAGTTGGTCGGAGAGCTTGTAGCCGTCCGGTCCGAAGATCTTCACGCCGTTGTCCTCATAGGGATTGTGCGAGGCGGTGAGCATGATGCCGGCGGCGGCTCCCATCGACTTCGTCAAGTGGGCCACGCCAGGGGTCGGCATCGGACCGACCATGAACACGTCCATGCCCATCGAAACGAGTCCGCTGGTGAGGGCGGTTTCCAGCATGTAACCGGAAATGCGGGTGTCCTTTCCGACCAGCACGCGGTTGCGGTTCGGGCCGGAGGAGCGCAGGACGCGTGCAACGGCCTTGCCGACGCGGAGGGCGACTTCAGCAGTGATGGGGAACTCATTGACGCGGCCTCGGATGCCGTCGGTGCCAAACAATCTCGTAGTCATGGAATTCAGGTGGGAAAATGGGCGGCCGTGGGTGATCGGCTGAGGGAGAGGGGAGACATCCTTTGGAGCCTGCGATATCAACCCATTCAGCACTTGCGGGAAACGCTCAACCAGACCAATTGCCAAACAACGAGTCCTCAGTGGACGGCTTTCCCTGCTGATTCAAGGCGTAATTCCGCAAATCCAGGATCGTGCATGGCATCAGCCGAGCACCGCGCGCTGGATGCGGCCTGTGGATTTCCTCAGGAAGTGGCTGGCGAGCTCTCCAAACTGCTCGGAGAAATCGGTGAGGTGGATTGAGAGGATTCCGGGCCCGATGTTCGGATTCAGCAACTCACGACGGGTGAGCTCGCGCTTCAAATGCTCCGCGCAGGTGGTGGCGGAATCGACCAGGCGGATGTCGCTGGGCAGGAGTTCCTTCAGCACGGGAATCAGCAGCGGGTAATGGGTGCAGGCCAGCATCAGGGTGTCGATGCCCTTCTCGACCAAGGGATCGAGATAGGTTTTCAGCACCATTTTGGTGGCGGGATGTTCGATCCAGTTTTCCTCAATGAGCGGGACGAGCAGGGGAGTCGCCTGCCCATAAATGACCAGTCCGGTCCGGCGTTGGGCGAGGGCGTGCTGGTAGGCGTGAGAGCGGATGGTGCCCTGGGTGGCGATGATGCCGACCCGTTCCACGGAAGCATCAGAGAGCGCGGCCTCGACCCCGGGTTCGATCACGCCGATGATCGGAATGCGATACTTCGAGTGAAGGGTCGGCAGCGCGTGGGCGGTGGCGGTGTTGCAGGCCACGACGATGGCCTTCACCTCCTTGGAAAGCAGGAAACGCACATCCTCGTCCGCGAACTGACGGATGGTTTCCGGGCTTTTCGATCCGTAGGGCAGCCGGGCGGTGTCACCCAGATAGATGATGTCTTCCGACGGCAAAAGTTCCTGCACGGCGCGGACGACCGTCAGGCCACCGACGCCGGAGTCAAAGAAACCAAGAGGAGCGCTGGACACGCGGCGAGCGTGGCTGGGAGGTGAATTCCGGAAAAGGGGAAACTCGATTACTTCTCGGCAGGAGCAGCCGGGGTCTCTTCCGCAGCGGCGGGCTTCACCACGACCTTGGGCTTCCGGATTTCCTCGAGCAGCGATTTCTTGGTATCCTTCTGATAGCGCATCGACATTCCCACGAAGAAAGCGCAGGTGCCGAGGACGACGAACAGCAGGAACATCACGAACCCACCGCCTCCCGATGAGGCCTGGGCGGACGCCATCGAAACGGGTCGCGGAGCAGGCTGGCGGATGTTGCGCTTTTCCACAGGCTCCTGCTTGGGCGCGGCGAGCGAGGCCGCTTCGTCGGCAAGGGCGCTCAATTCCTCCTCGCTGAGCTGGAAATCGAAGGCCACGTCACCGAGAACGACCACATCGCCCGAACGCAGCGGAATCGTCATCCGGCGCTCGCCGTCCTTCTTGGTCCCGTTGGTGGACCCGAGATCGCGGATTTCGTAGCCGCCATCGATCCTCACCATTTCAGCATGGCGCACGGAAACCGAGCCGCAGTCGATGGCGATGTCGTTGTCGCTGCCCCGCCCGAGGCTGACCACCCGACGGTCGAGCTGGAACCGATAGGGCTGAGGAGTGCGGTCTGGAACGGTGATGGTGACGCGTGGCATGAGGGCAGAACGTGGGTTTCGGCGGGTTTCTAGCGCGGAATTGAATCGGGATGCACGGAAATTTCCACGACCGACCCGACGTAGGTGGCAACATGAAGATCCTCCTGTGTCTCTCGATCCTTTGTCTGAGCGCTGGCTTTGGCCGCGCAGGCGAGGCTTCAAAGTCCCTGAGGGTCCTGAGTTGGAACATTCATCACGGCGAGGGCGCGGACGGAAAAGTGGATCTCGCCAGGCTTGCCGCCGTCATTCAGGCGCAGGCACCGGATGTTGTCCTGCTTCAGGAAGTGGACAGCCGCTGCAAACGGAGCGGCGGAGTCGATCAACCGGTCGAACTCGCCAAGCTGACAGGCCTCCAGCAGGTCTTTGGAAAGGCGATGGACTTCCAGGAGGGGGAGTATGGCCAAGCGATCCTTTCCCGCTACCCGCTTTCGGATTTGAGAATCCACCGCCTGCCCGGCGAAGGAGAGCCTCGCATCGCGGTTTCAGCCGTTGCGGAAACCCCGATCGGTCCGGTGACGGTGGCCGGCATCCACCTCGACTACCAGGATGAGGCAAGGCAGCTCGCCCAAGCCCAGGTGGCCTCTGCCGCCTTGCTGGAAATCGCCACCAGCCCGGTGATTCTGGCGGGTGACTTCAATGCGAATCCCGACTCCAGGACGCTCGCCGTCTTTGGTCAGGCCCCATGGTCGGTCGTCGCCAAGGCCGGACCACCCGCCACCCACCCGGCGGACAAGCCGACCGACGAGATTGATTTCACGGTCGTGAGGGGCCTTGCCACGGTGAAGTCCACCACCGTGGTCGCGGAATCCGTGGCCTCGGATCATCGACCCCTGCTGACGATTGTTGGAAAGCCGGAATGATCCGGGTTTGCCATTGCCAAGCGGGACCTGCTTTGCTCCATTGCCCGGTGTTATGGCAAATCCGACCAACGTTCTCGCCAGCGGCATCGAAATCATCGGCTCGATCCGCTTTTCCAACGACATGATCATCGATGGAAAGATCGAAGGGGAGATCAACTCCGACAAGGGTCGCGTCACCATCGGCGAAAACGCCCTCGTCAAGGGCGACATCACCGCCGGTGAAGTGAAGGTTTACGGCAAGGTCGAGGGCAAGATCACCTCCCAGCGCTGCGAGTTGAAGGACAAGTCCCGCATCAACGGCGACATCAAGTCGAAGGTCTTCACCATGGAGGAAGGCGCCCAGCTCTCCGGCCGCACCGAGATCGGTGGCTGATCGGAAAGTGCCGGCAAGTTTTTCGAGAAAGGCGCTCCATTCAAACGGAGCGCCTTTTTCATGCCCCGAGGATGCGCCCCTGCGCCGCCGCGTCCAAGGGCTGGCAGAGCCGGTAGCCCTCGCCGCGCGGGGCGAGGGTGGCGATGAAGTCCGCACGCGCCTCGTCCGAATCGAAGTCCAGGCCGATCAAGGCCCGGCCGACCCGTTCACCCGATTGACGGTAGTTGAAATAACAGAAACTCGCTCGACCCCGGATGATCTTGTCCAGGAAGTCATGCAAGGCTCCCGCACGTTCGTAGAAGTCCAGCCGCAGGAACAGCGGGCTGTGCAGCAGATCCTCGCGCAGCGGAATCGCCCGGAACTGCACGTCCACCGCGCCGCCAAGGTCCTCCCACTCGTAGCCGCCGGCTTTCAGGCGCTCGGGTAGGGCCACGAGTTTTGCGCCATCCTCCGAGGTGACCGTGAACACCGGCCAGGCCTCGGATGCGTGATGCTTGCCGTATTGGAAATCCGCGATGTTCAGCCCCTCGAAGCAGCCATCCAACAGCTCCAGCATCGTGCCCGGCCTCTCCGGAATCCGGATCCGCAGGGTCCGACCCTCGTTGGCCGACGCACCCTGCGACTGCGCGATGAGCCCAAGTTGGAGGAAATCGATGTTCGCTCCGCAAAGCACGACGAGCACCCGCTTTCCGACCAGCGCCTCGCGATTCTTGAGCACCGCCGCCAACCCCATCGCCCCGGAGGGTTCGGAGACCGCCCGCAGGCCTTCCCAGAGAACGCGGATCGCGTGACTGACCTCGGCGTTCGACACCGTCTCGACCCGTGAAAGCGTCTCTCCGCAGATTTCAAATGGAAGCTGCCCGGCCTTCCGCACCGCCGTGCCGTCGCAGAAGATGTCGAGCTGATCGAGCGTGACCGGCTCGCCCGCCGCCAGCGCGGCCTTCATCGAGGCTTGGCCTTCGCCTTCCACACCGACGAGATCGATCTCCGGCCAATACGTTTTCAGCCAGCAGGAAACACCCGCCGCCATCCCGCCGCCGCCGATTTGCAGGTAGGCGGCATCGAAGGGCCCATGCCCGGAAAGCACCACCTCGTCGGCCAGCGTGCCTTGGCCGGCCATGACTTGCAGATCATCGTAGGCATGGACGTAAACCGCGCCGCTTTCCCGCTCGTCCTGCCGCGCGGACATGACCGCGTCATCGTAGCTGTCGCCCGCCAGACGGATCTCCACGCGATCGCCACCATGATGCTTCACCGCCTCCTGCTTCACCCGTGGTGTCGAGCGAGGCATGTAGATCCGGGCCTCGATGCCGAGCTGCTTGGCGGCCAGCGCGACCCCCTGGGCGTGATTGCCGGCCGAGGCCGTGACCACCCCGCGCGCCGCTTCCTCCGGCGTCAGCACCGCCATGCGATTGCAAGCGCCGCGCCACTTGTAGGCCTTGATCGCGGAAAGATCCTCGCGCTTCACCCAGATCTCGGGACCCGGCCCGGGCATTACCAGTCGCTCCAGCGGCGTCGGCTTTCCGAAGCGATACACCCGCTCCCGGGCGAAGAGGATTTCCTGCCTGAGGCGTCGGTCCAGCGGCAGCGCATCGCGTTCCATGCCCATGATGTCGGAAACCCCGGCCCGTTTCGCAAGCGCAGACCTGTTCTGGCCATCGCCTCATTCATCAGGCATCAAGTCACCATGAACCTCGCCGGTCTCCACCACGTCGCCATCATCACCGCCGATTACACCCGCTCGAAAGCCTTCTACACCGGGGTTCTCGGTCTCGAAATCATCGCCGAAACCCATCGCGCGGAACGCCAGTCCTACAAGCTCGACCTCGCCCTGCCTGGCGGCTCGCAGATCGAGCTGTTCTCGTTTCCGAACCCTCCGCAGCGCCCGTCGAATCCCGAAGCCCAGGGCCTGCGCCACCTTTGCTTCGCCACCCATGACCTCGATGGAAACATCGCCGAGCTCGAATCGAAGGGCGTCGCCGTCGAGCCGGTCCGCGTCGATTCCCTGACCGGAAAGCGCTTCACCTTCTTCGCTGATCCGGACGCGCTGCCGATCGAGCTTTACGAGGCGTGACGACCAGTGAGCAAGCGGGACACTCCTCCTCCAAGGATTGCGCCCGCGATCGGGGCCAGCAGATAAACCGTCAGCCAGCCACTGCCGTTCGCGGTGAAGGGCACGCTGCCCCACCCGGCCATCGAGGAAAAGAACCTCGGCCCGAGGTCGCGCGCCGGATTGAAGCAGGCCATCGTCAGCGGCCCGAACAGCGAGATCAACAGCGTGACCGTCAGGCCGATCGTGAGAGGCACGGTCGACTTCGGCTGGCTCGTGTTCTTCGGATCGGTGAGCGAGAAAATCACCAGCACCAGGACCGCCGTGCCGATCACCTCGACCAGCACCGCCGTCATCGTCGGCATCCATGGATCCTCGGCCAGCGGCTTGCCACCCGGATTGGGAAAGCATTCGCCGAAGATCATCGCGCTGGCCTCGCTGCCGGGCTGCCCGCGCACGATGCCGGATTTCTCCTCAAAGCGCGAAATCGCCGGACCGAAGCACGCGAACAGCACCGCCGCTGCCAGGAAGGCTCCTGCCATCTGACTGAGCACGTAGCCCGGCACTTTTCTCCATGAAAACCCCCGCCACACCGCGAGGGCGATCGTCACCGCCGGATTGAGATGCGCCCCGCTGAGATGGCCGGTCATGCCGATGGCCGTGGCGATGCCGAGCCCCCAGACGATCGCCACCTGGAACACTCCGACCTGGGCTCCGGTCGTGACCGCCGCCGCCACCGAACCGCAGCCGAAGAACACCAGGATGAAAGTGCCTGACAGCTCACCAGCCCACGTTTTCCAACGATCACAAAGCATGGCAAGGGTCTGTTAGAAGCTGGCCTTTCCATCCTTCCGACCCGCTGCATAGGCCTCGAAGACCCTGCGGATCTCGTCCCGCACACGACGGAACATTTCCATCTGCTCGTCCTCGCTGCCGGTCGCATGGGCCGGATCCTCGAAGCCCCAGTGGTAGCGGTTCACCTGACCGGGGAACATCGGACAGGCCTGGTCGGCATTGCCGCAGACGGTGATGACGGTCTCCACGTCCTGCGTGAGGAACTCGTTCATGTGCTTGCTGTGGTGCGTGGAGATGTCGATGCCGATCTCCGCCAGCGCCTTGATCGCGAGGGGATGCACGTAGCCGGCGGGATTCGATCCGGCACTCCGCACATTGAGCAGGTCGCCGGCCGCGGCACGCAGCATGCCTTCTGCCATGTGGCTTCGGCAGGAATTTCCGGTGCAGAGGATGAGGATGGTTGGAGGGGTCATGGGTCGTTTGTTAGAGACAGTTTAGGAAATGTTGTAAGAGTTTCTTAGCCACGGATGAAGAGGATGGACACGGATGAAGTACTAGGATGAGGAGTCCGGAATCAGGGTATCCTCGATCGCAAATCCCTCATTCATCCGTGTTCATTTGACGAAGAGTCGAATCAGCTAGTTCGTCCATGTCCGCTGCGCTACCGGTGTGGTTCCTCTTTTGAATTCGTGAGCAGCCGTTGAGTTTCAAAAAGCCCATCAAAGATCCGGACCGCAGATGCTCTTCCGCACTTTGGCGAGTTTGACGCGATCGGCGGAGAACTGCGGATACGTTGTCACGCAGTCCTGAAGACAGGCGAGATTCGCGGAAAGCGCGGCTCCGGGCTTCTCCGGCAGCGAGTAGATCCGCCAGGGCCCGCTGACCTTGACCTCGACCATGCCGTGCTTCCGCAGGAAGGCCAGCTGCTGGCTGGTCCGGGTGGGGCCGATTCCCAGGGTTTCCTGAAGATGGCAGACACACAGCGGTCCCTCCTGCAACAGATGAAGAATTCGCAGCCGGTTGAGGTCGCACAGGCATTTGTAGATCGCCACCAGTGAGGAGGGATCGGCCAGACGGCCAGGGGATTTCGGACGGGTTGGCATGAAGGCAATTGCGTAGGCGCTTAAATGACAGATCACGCAATCGAGTGTCAAGCCTGTGGTGCCTGCCCCGGGCGCAGGGCTTGTTCCGGCTCCCTGATTGGAAAATCTCGCAGCGATTCCATCAGGCGTTTCCCGAGATCCGGCTACGGTCATGTCATGTCCATGAAAAATCCCAATCAAATGACGTTGAATGAAATGCAGGTGTTGCGCGGCCACATCTCCGAACTGGTCGTGGTGTCGGAGTCCGAGTCTCCGGTGATCAGCGCCTATCTTGATCTCTGTGAGCCGAAGGAGGCCTTGTCCGCGAGGTTCGCGGCCTGGGCGATGGCCGCCCGTTCAACTCTGCCTGCTGACCAGAGAAAGGCCTTCGATGAAGCCCGGCACGAAGTCGAACGGGAGATCCTCAAGGACTGGCCGGAAAGCAGCCGCAGTGTTGCGGTCATCAGCCGGCGTGGCAACCAGTCCTTTCTTCGTGTGATGTCGTTCAGCGCGACCCTCGACACCCATTTCGATGCTTCGCCGCGACCTTCGATCTTCCCGCTCGTTCAGTTGAAAGACCGTTTCCATCGTTTCATCGTCGTCATTGCCACCGATGACAGCTCCCGGATCTTTGAGGTGACCCTCGGAGCTGTCAGCGAGGAGATCCTGACCCTCCGCCCCGAACTCGGCGGACGCCTCGGACGCGAGTGGGGACGCGAACATTTCCACCAGAAGAAGCGCGAGAGTGATCGGATGTTCCATCGCGATCAGGTGACGATCATCACCAGCCTGATGTCGAAGCGCGGCCACAACCACCTTATCCTTGCCGGAACTCCCAGGCACGTGGCCGGTCTTCGCGAAGCCCTGCCGAAGAACATCGGCACACGACTGGTTGGAGAACTCTACAAGACCCCCTCCGGCGGTGATTGCTCGGTCGTGCTGGAGCAGGCGATCGAAACCTTCATCGAGGCCGAGCGGGCGGAGTCGCGCGACACCGTCAATCGCCTCCATGAACAGGTCCGCCGCGAGGCTCTGGCCGTGGTCGGGGTCGATCCCTCACGCGATGCCATCCTGGGCGGCTACGCGGCGGAACTGGTCATTTCGGAAGAGCTTGCCGTGACGGACCGCGAGGAGCTGGTCCGACTCGCCACGGCCCGTGATCTTCTGATCGAGGTCTGCGAGGGCGACGAACTCCTCGCGGCCCACGGCGGAGTCGGCTGTCTCCTGCGCTATCGCCCCGACTTCCTCGTCGGGCGGGGCGAGGATGGATCTTTTGCAATCCAGGAGTGTGGGCTCAAAGCGAAGCTGCTTCGCTGAAGCTCCGAAGGCCAGGAATTCTCCAGCCTCAGAGATTCGAACAGAGCTGCTTTTTCCGAATTTATGCTTTCTCTGTGCAGGATCGTGTTGATACAATGTAACTGTTCGCATGATCACGCGTCTCTATTCAGCCGCCTTGCGCGGAGTCGATGCCCGGGAGGTCGAGGTTGAGGTCAATGTCCGCAATGCGGAGAAGCCTCAGGTCATCGTCGTCGGTCTGCCGGATGCGGCCGTGCGGGAGTCCTCGCAGCGCGTGATTTCCGCGATCAGCGCCTCCGCGCTCTATCTGGCGGATGGCATCAAAACGGTGAACCTGGCCCCGGCGGATTTGAAGAAGGAAGGGCCGTCGTTCGATCTGCCGATCGCGCTGGCCATGGCCTCCGCGAGTGAGAATGAACCGCTGGCGGCGGAGGATTGCTGCATCGTCGGCGAGCTGGCGCTGGATGGCACGGTGCGGCCGGTGAAGGGGGTGCTTTCCATTGCCTTGGAAGCGAAACGCGGTGGGCGCTTGAGGGTGATCGTCCCCGAGGCCAATGCCCCCGAAGCGGCGGTGATTGATGGCGTGGAGGTCTTCGGCGTGCGCTCGCTGCATCAGGCGTGGAAATTTCTCCGAGGTGAGGAACCCATCCGGCCCTTCAACCTTGATCGCCGGGCCTTCTTCGAGTCGCACCGCCGCTACGAGGTGGACTTCGACGAGGTCAAGGGCCAGCACCACGTGAAGCGCGCCATGGAGGTCGCGGCCGCGGGGGGACATAATCTGCTGATGGTTGGTCCGCCCGGCACCGGGAAGTCGATGCTGGCGAAGCGCATGGCCACGATCATGCCTGACATGTCGGAGGACGAGGCGATTGAAACCACCAAGATCCATTCAATCACGGGCCTGCTGGATCCGAAGCGGGCCTTTCTCACCACCCGCCCGTTCCGCGCCCCGCACCACACGATTTCCGATGCCGGGCTGTTGGGAGGTGGAACGAACCCGGGGCCGGGCGAGGTTTCCCTGGCTCATCACGGCGTGTTGTTTCTCGATGAATTGCCGGAGTTTCGCAGACAGACGCTCGAAGTCATGCGTCAGCCGCTGGAGGATGGCGACGTGACGATTTCCCGCGCGGCGGGATCGCTGACCTTTCCGGCGAGGTTCATGCTCGTGGCCGCGATGAACCCTTGTCCCTGCGGTTATTATGGCGACCCGAAACGCCAATGCCGCTGCTCGCCGGGACAGATCGAGCGCTATCGCCAGCGAATCAGCGGACCGCTGCTGGATCGGATCGACCTGCACATCGAGGTGCCGCTGGTGGATTTCCGCGAGCTGTCTTCGGACACCAAGGGCGGCGAATCCTCGGCTGTGATCCGTGAGCGGGTCCGGCAGGCCCGTGAAGTTCAGGGTCATCGTTTCAAGGGCAAGTCGGTCATCACAAATTCCGCCATGGGCACTCGGCTGGTGCGGGAGCACTGCAAGCTCGATGCGGAGGCCTCGGCCTATCTCGAGCAGGCGATGGAGCAGCTCAATTTCTCCGCCCGGGCGCATGACCGGATCCTGAAGGTCGCAAGAACCCTGGCCGACCTCGGTGGATCAGGAGCGATCCGCACCCAGGACATCCTGGAGGCGATCCAGTATCGTTCGCTGGATCGGAATCTGTTTGCTTGAGAAGAGGGATGCTTGCCGGGAGTGGTTCTACGACCAATGGGCCATTGCGAGATCATCGGATTCCCGATGCGGATCGGTAGCAGGAGCCTTTATGGATAGGGCCGAGCTTGCGGAGTGAGGGCACAGACCTCGACTGCGGCGAGAGGTGAACAAGCGGGGACGACTTGAGACTCGCCTATCGATCTTCCTCTCAGCCGCGACGGAGTGTGAAGCGTTGGGCCGTGGTGGTCTGAAACTCCTGTCCCGCCATCCCGGCGGGTTTCGAAAAAAGTTTCATCCCGATGTCACATCCGGGCATCCTCGGATCAATAGAGGGTGAAAAGGCCATGAACGCACTCGCCCTCTCTCCTCCACCACAAGACATGGACCGCTCCCGATTCTCCGAACTGATCCGCGATCATCATCAGCCGTTGCTTGCTTATGCGCGGGTGCTGGCCGGTCATCCGGAACGGGCTCGCGAGCTGGTCCAGGACGCCTTCGTCGCCGCCTGGCAGACGATTGGAAAATTCGATGTCACCCGCGACTTCGGCTCCTGGCTGCGGGGCATCGTCCGCAACAAGTGGCGGGAGGACTGTCGCAAACATCGCCGCGAGGTGCCATTGAACGATGCCGAACTGGCGGGCTTGGAGGATTCTGTTCGAGCTTGGAGTGCCAGGGATGGCGAGGCCGGTCTGTTGGATCGCCTGGCGAACTGCCGCTCGAAGCTACCCGACTCCCTCTCACAGGCGGTGCGTGCCTATTACGACGAGGATCGCGACGGCGAGGGGGCCGCCGCTTCGCTTGAGATTCCTGCCGCCACCTTCCGCAAACGACTCGAACGCGCCCGTGCCGCCCTGCGCCAGTGCCTCGAAGCCTCCAACTGAACTCCAGCTTTTTTCCACGACCATGAACTCCCATTTTCCCAACTCTCCTGAAGACAAGCTGCTCGATGAACTGCTCCGCGAGCAGACTCACGGCCCCGATGAGGCTTTTCTCAAACAACTCGAAGCCGCCGTGGATGCCGGATCGGCGAAGGCGGTGAAACGTCCACCTGCCTATGGGAGATTCTCGATCGCCGCAGGCCTCGCGCTGGCTGCAGGTGTCGGGCTTTGGTCTTTTTCGGAGAACCGAAAACAGTCGGATCAGACTTTGGCCCTTCTTGAAGCCCCCTCCTCGTCATGGTCAACCCGCGAACGGACGATGATTGTTCCGGATGGGGATATCCGAACGAAGTCCCGGGCAGTGAATGAGGCAGAGGCCAAGCGGCTGACTCCCGGCAGTGTCACGTCCTCGAATGTCGGGATACCAGAGTCCCATCCGCTGGATGATCTGAAGTCCACCACGCCACCACCCCCACCGGTGACAGGTCTTCCCGAGACGGGAGACTTATTGGCCAAAGGTGAGGGTTACGGTCGAGGCAGTGGCGCGGGCTTGGGTGGAGCGGGT
>JAIXVN010000632.1 GCA_027483005.1 Verrucomicrobiaceae bacterium | reverse complement strand
CGTGAAGCGCCCGTCGTAGGTTCCGCCGGGGCCTCCGACTTGGGTCGGGCGAGGTCCTTGCTTGAGGCGATAACTGCTTTTCATCCGGCGCAGTTCACTTCTAGGGTCCTTCGGATCCGAGTAGGCCCAGCCGGAATAGATGGGATAACCGTCGGCCGCCCAGCCGATCTGCAGCATCTTCTTACCATCTCCGCCGAGCTTTTCCACGAGTCCGGTGGGCAGGGCGTGATAGTGGTAGGAGCCGTTCGGCTGGACGTGGGCGTTGTGTTCATCGAGGCCGAGATTGAGGAAGCCGGTGGCGGCCTCATAGCTCCAGCCGGACCGCTGGTCGTTGTTCCAGGCCTCGGCGGTGCCGGGTTCGAAGGGCACGCCATTCAGGGCAACGCCCCACCACCACATGCCGTGACTGACAGGAACATCGGCCGGGGTGGGTTTGATCGGGACGCGGAAGGTGTAGCTCTGCGGGCTGGGAACATTGGGGTTTCCCCGACGTGGAAACTCACCGGGAGCATGGTCCGGCCAGCCGTTCGACCGGATGATCCGGAAGTCGCCTTCGGTGGTGATGCTGACCGAACCCTCTGACTTCGCAGCGGCTGCCGGAGCGGCAGATGGAGTTGGAGGAGCGCCGACCTGGGTCAGGAAAACTTTGGGGGCATCCGACTCAGCGATGGAGTCATGCCCGGGATGAGCCATGGCCTCGGCACTCAGGAATGCGGCGGCACATGAAAGGGCTTGGAGTGAATGGCGAAGGGAAGAGGTCATGGTTCTCGAAGGGGTGGGGTCGGAATGAGGGCGCAGCGCCATTTCGGACGCTGCGCCCAAGCCCTTGATGGATCATGGCTGTGCGGGTGGCTCCTCCGGGGCCGGACCGCCCGGACCGCCGGGGCCCTGTCCAGGTCCGCCGGGTCCGCCAGGTCCGCGACCGCCTTGTCCAGGTCCGCCTTGTCCAGGACCACCCTGTCCAGGTCCGCCTTGTCCGCGACCTGGACCACCTTGGCCAGCGGGGCGGATCGGACGAAACTCATCTTCGGTGAGTTTTCCATCGGCGTTCTTGTCGAGCTTCTTCAGGGAGTCAGCAGCCTGAGCGATTTCAACGGCATCGATCACCCCGTCCTTGTTGGAGTCGAGTGCTTCGATGATCGGGCTGACGATCCGCTGACCGCCTGGTCCGCCGCCTTGGCCTCCCGGGCCACCTCCCTGGCCGGGTCTGCCGCCTCCGCCAGCGGGTGGCTGCGGAGCTGGTGGAGTTCCCTGAGCAAGTGTCAGGACGGGGAAGGCGCCGAGAGCCAGCGCGATGAGGATACTTGGCTTTTTCATGATCGTGTTTTCGTAAGGCTGAGGCTGACATTCAAGTCGGTCGGATCCGCAGCGTTGAAGGTGAAACCGTGGGTTCGTTAAGGATTTGTTCGAATCGTGGGTCTGGATTGTAAATGTTGGGTAAAGGCGGCGAAGGATCAGGGGTCGTAGGGGGCGAGCGAGAGACGGGTGATGCGGTAGAAGCGTTTCGATGGGCTGAGGGCTGCCCCGGATTCCTTGTAAACCGTCTTCGTGCTGCTGGCATCGGCGGCTTTCGACGCACTGATCGTCGTCCAGGATTGGAGGTTGTTGGAGGCCTCGACCTTGTAGGTGCCTCCTTCGACGCTGCTCCAGACCAGGGTCACGTCGCCATTGGATTTTTCCACCACAGGCGCCTGCGAAGTCTCCTTCGTGTTGGGTCCACCGTTGAAGAGCTCCACCGCAGTGCCCGGCACGGTGGTGGCATTTCCTGCATTCGAGGTGCCGTAGTACTGCTTGCCTAGTAAATGAGGGAAGACGGTGTTGCCGCTCGAATCGATGGCGGTGAAGTAGGCATAGGTGCCTGCTGGAAATTCAGGGGTCACACAAAAGCGACCGTTGTATTGATCGAGGTCGAATGCGGTGCCCTTGGTGTATCCGAGATCCCCCAGGTAGTCGTAGTCCGGAGCGTAGCGCCCGAGCGAGTAGGTGGTGGTTCCGCCCGGTCCGGTCGTTTGATAGGTCGTGGCAGGCCCCCATTGGTTGGCGGAAAGGGACACCGGATTGGCCCCGCTTGGATTGGAAACGTTCCAGACGACCGCCGCCCATTTCGGATAGGTGGTTCGACCGGTGGCCACGAGGTTCTGTGTCCCGTTGGCACCGTTCCTCAGCACGAATCCGGTCCTCATCCGCGTGATCGAACTGGTGGGATTGGTCGCCACGCTGTAGCCGTATGGTCCATAGATCGGGTATCCATCGTAGCACCATCCGAGGATGGGCGAATGATGGAGCTTCGAGGTGTCTTCGGTGTAGGTGTTGGTATTCGTCGAGGCATTGTAGGTGGCCTTCATGTTGTCGCCGAGCTGAAAGCGAAGGGCCTTCGGTTCGGCATGGTAGTGGTACTGGCCGTTGTTGCCCGGTTGATGGGCGAAGCCCGGGTCAAAGGTCACCACTTCCACGGCAAGGGCGTCGCGGGACCAGATTCCCGCGCTTCCCATCCCGTCGGTGCCGACCACGTTGGTCGCCACCGTTGGCGTGGTGGTCTGATTGAAGGCAAAGGCATCGCCAAGGTCATAGATCGCGACCCCATTGACCATCATGCCGATCATGCCACCGGGATGTCTCGCCTTGGTGGTGGCGGCGACAGGGTTTCGGGTGATCCGAATCTGGTAGTCACGGGAGAGTGGCCAGAATCCGAACAGTCCTCCGGAATTGGTGAGCCACGGTCCCATCGTGTAGGAGGCGAGCCCGTTGGCGTTGATGTAAACATCGGTGGCCGTGTAGCGGATCCGCTGAACGTCGGCGTAGGCTGCAAGGGTCTGGCTTGCGCCGCCTGTGTTGTTGTTGGTCACTCCCGAGGTGGGCCAGCTTGTCACCGGAGTGGTGAGGGTTCTGCTCTGGATGACCCGGCAATACTGGCTGGAATTCTGTGTGAACCAGGAACTCAGGATCGGGTTGGCGCTTGCAGCCGTTCCATCGATCAAAGCGAAGGCCGCGATTAGGACTCCGCTTGATGGAGAGAAGTTGAGAGTGGTCCGCATGGGTTGTAGCTGCTTTCAACCCATCGAATGTAAAGAATCCGTTCGGCGGGGCCCTTGATATTGTAAAGGAGGTGTAAAATGTGGATCTTCGCTGTTCCTAGTGGGCGGCGTTCTTCAATCCAGGGCCGTTTGGGTGGGCCAGAGTTTGATCCAGCGTGGCTTTTCGATCCGGGCACGGAGGAGGATGTTCTGGGGTGATCGAGATCATCGGTCCTGATGAGCATGGCCCCAGTAAAGTCCGATTTGAGGAATCGGAGGCACCACCCGGAACCCTGGGCGGCGAGGGCAAGCTGATTCATGGAATGCATCCGGGTTTTACAATCGCTTAACAATTTCATGGGAATGGCACACACCCAGTTCACAATGGTGTTGTTCCGTTCTGCCAACTCCGATGAAAACGACCTCCATCCTCATTCTCTCGCTCTCCGCAGGAATGTGTCAGGCCGACCCGCAGCTCTTCTCGCGCTACACCGAGGACTGGGGACAATACGCTCGTCTGGATCAGAGCACGGCGAATGAGACCTCCCGGACCGTTTCCAAGACCTAGACCCGTGGCACAGGAATCCAGACCACGTCCACCTACGCGGGAATCAGCAAGGTCGTCTATTCGACGAACTGGGTTTACATCCGGTCGAGCGGGCTGGCCGGGCATATCATGGGGCCATGGTATCTCGATGCAGCAAAAACCACGAACATCCCGAACCTCCCTTCCAACACCGCCAAGATCTATTGTATCCCCCGGACGCCGGTATTTTGGAAGCCCCACCGGCGGATCCACGACGATCGGAGAAGCCGTGACCACCTACTTCAATGGCGGGCCGAACAAGGTGGAAACCGCGAGTGCCCCGACGGTCAACAACGCCACCGGCGACGTCACCTTGGCCTGGAGCGGCGTGGAGGGAGGAACCTAT
>JAIXVN010000175.1 GCA_027483005.1 Verrucomicrobiaceae bacterium | reverse complement strand
TTGGCAAGACGCTTGTCGTTGTCGAGCCGGATGGCGTTGGGCGAAGGTTTCAACGCGATGAAGTGGCTGTCCAGCAAAGCAGGTGGGAGACTTGAAGATTCAGCCCGGGAACAGAACAGCGCGGCAGGAGGAATCCGCCGCGCTGTTGGTCTTGAGGCTTACTTGATCAGATCATGGGCGGAGAGTTGATCTCCGGAGGAAACCGAGAAGGTTGCCCGCCGAGTGCGGGAAGGATCAGGTCAGTGGCAACGTTGAGGTTGGCGACATCCAAGGGTCCGGTGGCACCGGATGCCGCCGCCCAAGGTCAGTGGCTTGCCGCTGGGATCCAGGATGGTTGCGGCGGGTGGTTTCAGTGCCCAGTTTCCAGGGCGGCCAGAATTTGCACCACGACAATGTCCACAGGTGCCTCAATGCCAATCTGGATGGCACCTGCCGGAGTTTCCAGGGCGTCGAACTGGCTGTCCAGAAGGGCAGAGGACATGAAATGGCCCTTTCGTGATGACAAGCGCTCGCGGATCAACTCGGGAGAGCCTTTGAGAAGCACCACCTCCAAGCCAGTAGCTGCCTGGCAGAGGAGGCTGCGATAGCTCTGTTTCAAGGCCGAACAGGCCAAAACAAAGGCTCTTTGCTCGGATCTCATGTCACCCAGTTTGGCTGCGATGGCTTCGAGCCACGGCACTCGATCCTCATCGGTGAGCGGGTTTCCAGCGGCCATTTTCGCAACGTTCGCGGCGGGATGGAAATCGTCCGCATCGAGAAAAGTGGAGCCAAGCCGCGCGGCCAACAACGAGCCGACCGTGGATTTCCCGCTTCCGGAAACTCCCATCAACAGGACGTCCGGCACTCGTTTCATGGAAAGAAGGGGTTCGAGGTTCGCTCCTCGCCGACGGTGCTGGCCGGACCGTGGCCTGGCAGCAGGACGCTTTCGTCGGACTGGGAGAATACCCCACGGCGGAGAAGTTCGAGCGCTGTTAGATAAGTTTCAGTCGGGCAGCCTCCGATCGAGCCCGCGAACAAGGCATCGCCGACCACGCAGACGGGCTTTTCAAGGCCTTCGATCCGATAGCCGAGCGCCCCTGCGCAGTGACCGTTCAGATCGAAGGCATGGATTTTCAGAAGCCCGATCGCGATCACATCGCCGGCCTGGATCGGGTGTCCGGAGCCACCAGGAAGGTAAAGCACCCGGCTGCGTCGTGCCACTTCCTCCAGCCCGCCGACATGGTCTTGATGATCATGGGTGACGAATGCGGCGTCGAGATGGGGCGCGCCGAATGCGTTCAATGCCAGGGCGATGGATGAGTTTGAAGCGCCCGTATCGAACAGCATCGAGCGACCATCATGACGAATCAGCCAAGCGTTCACCTGTCCATCTGCGAAGGCCATGTCAAGCCGCTCCACCGACGGGAGATCGACGGCGTTCGGCTCGTAGTCGGGAAGTCCGGCGAGCGCTTCCGGCTTGAGGGAAAGTACCGGGGCCAGCCTGCTTGCGGCATCCTTGGAAAAGGTCCCGCGGATCAGGCCCATGACCTCACTCTCGGCCAATCCGGCGCGTGCGGCAGCATCGCCAGGCGCGAGGTTGAGCCCTCTCAGCGCCTTGCGGATGACATAGGTGAAATCGTCTTCCATCCGTGATTGGGGATCGCACAGATCAGGCGCTTTCTTTCCCTCTTCGGCAACACCAATAGCGATCTGGAATCGCCAACATGAAGTCAGCGATGGTGGCCCATGTCCGCAGTCGCGAAAACAAGCTGCGGCACTCCCCCACGTCTGCGGGGTTCCAGATCCGTTTCAACGCACGCGGTAGTAGCCGTCCGGATTGTAGAGGAAATAGCAGTCCAGCGGGCTGAGGCGGGGCAGGGAGACATGGGCGCGACCGTCGGCATCGACCTCTTCCTTCAAGGCGGTCTGAACGGCGGTGCGGGTCGGCTTGCTGTCGGGATCCTTGACGAAGGAGGTTTCCTCCACGCCGGAGATGAGATGGTTGACCCACTTCAATTCGAGGGCCTTGTCGCCGAACTCGTTCCAATCCCCGCTGCTGCTGTGGGCATACATCTTCTTGATCAGCTCGTCGGTGGTGACGCCCATCTTCCTGGCGATCGGGCTGGCGAGGCGTTCCCACCAGCGGTTGCTTTCCTCATAGAACTCCTTCTGCTGGGTCAGGTTCAGCTTGCCGTTGCCGGCGCTGTTGCTGATCTGGTGATGCAGGATGAGGGAGTTCGGGTAGCAGTAGGATTCCTCGGCGAGCGTGGTGATGCAGGCGGCCATCGAGGCGGCGAAGGATTTCACCACGACGTGGATGGGAGCCTTGCTGGACTCCATCGACTTGAGGATGCGGTATCCGGCCATCACCGAGCCGCCGGGGCACTCGTCGATGACGATGAAGATCGGCAGCTTGTCGTTCTTGTTGTTCCAGAAATCGATGCGGTCGGTGATGAAGTCCGCCGTTTCCGTGGTGATCAGCCCGTTGAGCGGGATGCGGCGATCGGAAATGACCAGCACGCCATCGTCACGCAGCGGCTTTTCGGGATACTGGGGCCTGGAGTCGGCATACTGCGAGCGCTTCTCGCTGGTCTCGATGCGGGAGATGTCATTCTGGAGTTTTGATAACTCGATTCCCGACTGGTTCTGCAGGGCCTTGAGTTCATTGGCCAGCTTCTCGGCCTGGATGCGGGCCAGCTCCGATTCCTTGAGCAGGCGATCCTTTTCTCGGGCGAACTTGACGTCGGCCTCGCGGTCGGCCTGTTGGCGCTTGGCGTCCTCGGTCGCGTTGCGCTCCATCATCAGCTCGCGCTCCATCTTGAGCCGGGTGATCTCGGAGCGCAGGGCGTTGGTTTCCTTCTTGAGCCGCTCCGCCTCCAGGTTGTTCTCGGTGATGAGTTGGTCCTGTTCCTTTCGTTTGGCCTCGGCCGCAGGATCGCGGGGGGCTTCCGCCACCCGCTCGGCGCTCGGTCGGTTCGGGGAGTCAGCGGGCTTCGGGGAGTCCTGCGCGGTGGAGAGTCCGGCAAGCGCCAGGGAAAGGATCGATATGCGGGATGAAAGCGGTTTCATGACGGACGTTCAGCGCTCCGAAACGCGGCATTCGTTCCCGGTTTTTCACGCGTCGGAAGATCGACGTGCCTTCGCGCGCAGGCCGATGACCAGAATGAGCCCGACCAGCACCAGGAAGCCGCAGGC
>JAIXVN010000307.1 GCA_027483005.1 Verrucomicrobiaceae bacterium | reverse complement strand
CGTGGGTGCCTGGGAGGGTGGCACCGGCTTTGTGGCAGGGGGAGGTTGGGGAACTGGAGCTGGAATGGGCTGGCCGAGTGCGAAGCCGCCAACAAGGGGTCGGGCGCAGAAGCGGGGCTGGGGGAAGACGAGGAGCCAGGAGGCGGCGATCACGGCCGTGCCGCCGAGGAGGCTGCGGATCGGGCGCAGTCGGAACGTCAGCGGCAGGGCGGGGGCGAGGGTCCAGGCGGCCCACAGGACCCAGAGACCTGTTAGAAAGGCGGCGGAGGGCACATACCAACTTCTCTGGTGGACGACCTGGATCTCCACGTTCCGGACTTCCAGTGTGCCCTGCTCGCCGAGGTGCTGGAGGGCGAAGCGGGCCTCACCAATGTCGGGCACGAGGTCGAAGACGCTTTCCTCGCGATGCCAGTCGCTGCTGCCGTAGGCGTTGATGAGCCAGTGGTCCTTGGGCCAGGTGTTGGTGCCGTCGGGTCGTTTCCCGCAGATCAATCCGCGCGCGGTGGCCCAGCGGACTACGCCGGATTGTTTCACGTCGGTCCACTTCACGTCCGCCTGAACATGGAGGAAACGCACGCCATCCAGCTGGCCGAGAACCCTTTCGACGGTGATCGGGGGGTCGCCGTTCTGTTTGGAAAGAATGAGTGCACCCGTGGCATCGGGATTGATCTCGCGGCCTTTTCCTTCGAGCCATTTCCAGCCGGGAAGGCGGGGCTTGAAGGGTTCGGAAAGCGGAGGGCCCGCGTGCTCGAAGCGATGCCTCCACAAGACCCCGGTGGCGGTGGCCAGCAGGGCGAAAAGCAGAAGGCTGATGGAGAACCGGCGCACGGGGTTGAAAACAAAAAAGCGGGGACATTGCTGTCCCCGCTCGAATGAAATGAAGTGTCAGAACGGTCCGATCAAGCCGCGAAGTTGGCGGCGACGACGTCCCAGTTCACCACGTTCCAGAAGGCCGCGATGTAGTCGGGGCGGCGGTTCTGATAGTGGAGGTAGTAGGCGTGCTCCCAGACATCGAGGCCGAGCAGCGGAGTGCCGCCGCAGCCGCCGAAGTCCTTGCCCATGACGGGATTGTCCTGGTTGGCGGTGGAGCAGACGACGAGCTTGCCGGAGGCGTCCTTGCAAAGCCAGGCCCAGCCCGAGCCGAAGCGGGTGGCACCAGCCTTGGCGAAGGCTTCCTTGAAGGCATCGAACGAGCCGAAGGCGGCGTCGATCGCGGCGGCGAGTTCGCCGGAAGGAGCCTTGGCGCCGCCGGGAGCGATCACTTTCCAGAAGAACGAGTGGTTGACGTGGCCTCCTGCGTTGTTGCGGACGACGCCACGGATGTCTTCCGGCACGTCGGTGAGGTGACTGATCAACTCAAGAGCGGACTTTTCAACGAGTCCTTCTTTTCCGGCGAGGGCGTTGTTGACGTTGGTGATGTAAGCCTGGTGATGCTTGCTGTGATGGATCTCCATCGTGCGGGCGTCGATGTGGGGCTCGAGGGCATCGTAGGCGTAGCCGAGTTCGGGAAGGGTAAAGGCCATGGGAATGAGGAGTTTGGTTTGCGTTGGATCGCGGTGACGGGTAGGCCGTTCCAGAGCGATGACGGCACAGCCTTCGCTCGCATTCTCCCTGCCGCAAGGCAAAATCCACCATGCTCGACCAACTCCAGCCCTACCAGTCGCAGATCCTTTCCGCCCTCGCCGGACTCCTTTTCGGCTGGCTCTTCACGAAGCTGATCGCGTCGGGTCGGCAGGCCGCCGCAGCGGAAAGACTGAAATCGGAGGAACGTCGCGCCGCCGAGCTGGAGGCGCGCCTGGTGCAGGTGGCGGATGAATCCGGTCGAACCGAGAAAAATGCCAGTCTGCTCGCGACCCAGCTCGCCGAGCTGCGGACTCGACTGGAGGACGAACAGAAGGCCGCTGCCGAGAAGCAGGCGCTGCTCGACCGTGCGGAAAGCCGCCTCTCCGATACCTTCAAGGCGCTTTCCGCCGATGCGCTGAAGTCCTCCGCCGAGCAGTTCCTCCAGCTCGCGAAAACCTCCCTCCGCGCTCAGACCGAAGAGGCCAAGGGCGACATCGAGCAGAAGAAATCCGCCATCGAGGCCCTCATCAAACCGGTGGCCGAGTCGCTCGGAAAGTTCGAACTCCGGGTCGGCGAGATCGAGAAATCCCGCGTCGCCGCCTACTCGGAACTCCAGCAGCAGGTGAAGACCCTCGGCGAGGGCCAGCTCGGCCTCCAAAAGGAAACCGCCAATCTCGTGAAGGCCCTGCGCCAGCCGACCGGGCGCGGCCAGTGGGGCGAACTCCAGCTGCGTCGCGTGGTGGAACTCGCGGGCATGCAGGAGCATTGCGATTTCGAAACCCAGCACACCTCGACCACCGACGAGGGCAAGCGCCTCCGACCCGACCTCATCATCAAGCTGCCCGGAGGAAAGACCCTGGTCGTTGACTCCAAGACGCCGATGGACGCGTATCTCGACGCGCTGGAGGCCACCGATGACTCCGCTCGCGATGACTCGCTGCGCCGCCACAGCCGCCAGGTCCGCACGCACATCGAGCAGCTTTCCTCGAAAAACTACACCGCGCAGTTCGATCATGCGCCTGAGTTCACCGTGCTGTTCCTGCCGAGCGAGTCGTTCTTCTCCGCCGCGCTGCAATTCGATCCCGGCCTGATCGAACGCGGTGTCGAGCATGGCGTCATCCTCGCCACGCCGACCACGCTGATCGCCCTGCTGCGTGCGGTCGCCTACGGCTGGCGTCAGGAAGCGTTGGCTGACAACGCACGCGAGATCTCCGCACTCGGACGTCAGGTTTACGAGCGACTCGGCACGCTCACCGGCCATTTCGCGAAGGTCGGCAAGTCGCTGGATAGCGCGGTGCAAAATTACAACAACGCTGTGGCCTCCTTCGAATCGCGGGTGCTGCCCGCCGCGCGGAAATTCGAGGACCTCAAGGCCGCGCCGGAGAACGCTTCGCTGCCGGGATTGGAGCCGGTGGAAAAGCTTTCCCGTCTTCCGCAATTTCCGACTCAGGCCCCGCTGCCGGAACCGATGGCCCTCGATCCGGAGGATGATTTCACCTTCATCCCGGACGCCAGTGCTCGGAGTGCCGCGAGTGATCTGCGGTCGGCTTTGGAGTGAAGAGGATCCACCCCAAAGATCACAGAGAACACAAAGGATCAGAAGGTTCTTTGTGGAGTCGTTGGGCACAAGGGAATTGACCTCAATCTTTGTGGTCTTTGTGTCCTTTGTGGTTGAAAATCTTATTCCTGACAGGCGGTCTGCGGTTGACGGGCGGTGGATGAAGAGGATTCACCACAAAGATCACAGAGAACACAAAGAATCAGAGTTTCGGTTTCCAGGTGGTGGATTGTCGGCTGGCATTGAAAATTTGATTCCAATCTCTGTGGTCTCTGTGCTCTTTGTGGTTCAATTCAAATCCACAACCATGGAAGACATCAAACGGCTTTGCGACAGGGTTCGTCAGATCGCTTATGACATCCACGTGTATCACGGCCACGGGCATCTGGAGAAGGTTTATGAGAATGCCCTGTATCACAGGCTGAAGAAAGCGGGCCTTGAGGTGCAGCAGCAGGCACCGATCAAGGTTTACGATGAGGACGGCACCTTGATCGGAGACTACTTTGCGGACTTGTTGGTTGAGGGCTGCTTGATCATTGAGTTGAAGACGGCCAAATCCCTTGCCGCCGAACATGAGGCGCAGATTCTTGGTTATCTCAAGTCATCACGACTCCAGCATGGCCTCCTCATCAACTTCGGATCTTTCAAATTCGAGATAAGGAAGTTCATGTGGGAGCATCCGGATAACATCCTGCACTGAATTCAAGCAAGGAGGTCAAGTCGGACTCAGCTCACGTGCGAGATCCCGCCCGGCGATGCGGCCTAACAGGTCCAGTTCGGGGGCGAGGGTTTGGTGGGCGGGTGGGCCGCTTTGGCAGGGGATGCCGCAGGGGGTGAAGGCGGAGAAACCGGGATAGCCGGAGTGGGCGGCAGGGTCGTTTTCCGGAGTGGCGAGGGTGAGTTCCGGACGTCCACCGTGGTGGCCGGGCTTGAGCAGGAGGGGGTGCATCCAGCAGGACACGGGCTTCCAGAACCAGGGGTGGCGGCCTTCGTCCATCGCGAGTCGTTGGAGCACGCAGCGGTGAGCGGAATCGAGAAAGACGCAGCGGGTTTTTGGAAAGTGGGCGGGGAAATCCTCTGCAGACGCGGGGTCTGGAAGCGTGATGGATTTCCAGCGACCGTCGGCCATCTGCTGGAAGATTTCGGGTTCGTTCCAATCGTAGCTGGCCAGTCGATCGGTGTGGGTGGCGATGACGTCGGCGAGGATGTCCCGCTCTTCGATTTCCAGATAGACGCCGTCGTGGCAACAGGTGGCGCGGCAGTCGGCGAGCTCGCAAATTCTCAGCGGCTTCTCAAAGGCCTCATGATCGACCCGAGCCTCGCGGATCTGTCGGGCGAGTTCGTCTTGAATGGAGGGATAGGCGATCATTTCAGGTGGAAGTTGGGAACCGCGAATGGACGCCAAGGGACGCGAATGTTGGATGAATGGAATCACAACGAATGAAGAGGATGGGCACGAATGTGAGAGATGAACTTGATCGGCATTGCTGAATTCCATTCGTGTTCATTGGCGTCCATTCGCGGTTCCTGACTCTTCAGCCAACGCGCTGAACCCGCAGAACAGGCGGGAGTTTTCCGGCGGGGTTGGCTGGAGCGGGGAGTGGTTGTCGAGATGGTCCTGGCAGGCGGAGTGGAATTCCTCCGGCGTGCGCGCGCGGAGGATGCGGTGGCTGAAGTCCTCGTCGATGCCCTGCGTGATGTAGACCATCGTCTTTTTCATTCGCTGGATGTGGGCGTTCGGGTCGAAGCGCTTGGTCTCGCGGGCGAGTTCGTCGTGGAGCTCATTGACGTAGTCGAGCAGATCGCGATGGCTTGGCACCGGCGGAGGGGTTCCGGAAAAGGCGGCGCGGAATTGGTCGAAGATCCACGGGTTCCGGATCGCGCCGCGACCGATCATCAGGCCGGCGGCATTCGATCGAGCGAGGTAGCCGAGGCCGGTGGGGACATCGACGACGTTGCCATTCGCGATGACCGGGCAGGAAAGCGTCTCGACGGCGAGCTTCACGCAGTCGGGGTGGACGGGCGATTGGTAGCGCTCGGCAACGGTGCGGCCGTGGATGGCGAGCGAGTCGATGGCGTGCTTGCGGAAAATTTCCAACAGCCGGGGAAACTCGTCGGCCTCATGATAGCCGACGCGGGTCTTCACGGTGAATCTCCCGGGAATGGCCTCGCGCAGGGCCCCGAGGATGGCGTCGATGCGCTCCGGATTTCTGAGCAGCCCGCCGCCGGCGTCCTTCTTGCAGACGACGGGCGCGGGGCAGCCGAGGTTGAGGTCGATGCCGGCAACGTCGTGCTTGAGCAGGTCTTTCGCGGTTCTAACAAGTGACGGGATATCATGACCGATCATCTGCGCGAAGACGGGCTTGCCGGTCTCGTTTTCCCGGATTGATCGCAGGATGTAGGGCTCGATTTTCGAATCCGGATGGACGCGGAAATACTCGGTCACAAACCAGTCGGGCCCGCCGCGGCGGGTGATGACGCGCATGAACGGCAGGTCGGTCACGTCCTGCATCGGGGCGAGGACGAGGGCGGGTCGTCCGTTGGGAAGGAGGGACTGCATCAGGCAGGCCGGATCATTTCAAACTGGTCGCCTGTGTGGCAGTACCAATTCGGCGAGGCCATGCGGCCGACCGGGTGGTAGAGGTCGGTGCGGATGCGGGCGCTTTCCGGGTCATAAAGGTCGTCGCGGACGTGGGTGCGCTGGATGAGTCCGAGGATGAGGCGGTTCTGGCCGATGAGCTGGATGGAGTGGACGGTGCATTCGAACGAGGCGGGGGCACCGGCGATGCGCGGGGTGGCGATGGTGGAGGAAGGGAGCAGGATGAGGTTTTCCCGCAGGGCCTCGCTTTCCCCGGGCGGCAGGGCGGCGGAGCTGCGGTTCATGGCTTCGGCGAGGGGTTCGTCGACGAGGTTCACAACGAACTCGCCACGGTCGCGGGCGTTGCGGGCGGAGTCTTTCGGCGTGCCGTCATCGCGGTCGCCGGGGCAGAACATCAGCAGCGGCGGTTCGGTGCCGACGAGGTTGAAGAAGGAAAAGGGCGCGACATTGACCGAGCCGTCTTCATTGAGGGTGGTGACCCAGGCGATGGGGCGTGGGCAGACCAGCGAGGCGAGGATAGGGTAGGCGCGGTCTTCGAAGGCTCCGGTGAAGTCGAGTTCCATGAGGCCTGACGAGAAACCGGGAACGTTTGGAACGCAAGGGTGGCTCGTTTGTTCAAAAAAGTTTGAACAAACGCCCGAGACTGGCTATGGGCTGCTGCATGGCGACACTGCCTGAGCAAGAAAGCGAAACATCGAGTTCCTTGGAGGGACTGGAGCGACAGATCGTGGACCTGTTTGTGGACGGGGTGAAGGTCCTGGGCCTGCCGCGTTCGATCGGGGAAATTTACGGCGTGTTGTTCATTTCACCGGCGCCTCTCGCATTGGATGACCTCGTGGAAAAGCTGGGGATCAGCAAGGGCTCGGCCAGTCAGGGACTGCGGGCGTTGAAGGGCTTGGGTGCGGTCCGTGAAGTGGAGGGAAATGCCGAGCGGCGGACTTATTTCGAGCCGGCGGTGGATCTGAAGCGGCTGGTCGGCGGTTTCATCCGCGAGCAGGTGCGCCCGCACATCGAGAGCGGCAAGAAGAAAATCAGCAAGCTGGCGGAGGCCGCAAGGGAGGAGCCGGATCCTGAGCGTCGGGCGTTTTTCCAGGAACGGGTGGAGCGCATCGACAACTGGACGCGCCGCGGCGGTCAGGTGCTGCCCCTTCTGCAACGCATTCTTGGAGAATGAGTGAGGTGACGGACAGCGCCTGGTATTGTGTGAAGGCTCAGACGAAGCGCGAGCACATCGCGGCCGGGCATTTGCGGGAGCTGGAGGGCGTTGAGGTGTTTTGCCCGCGCCTGCGGTATAGAAAAGCCACCCGACGCGGGAAAATCTGGTGGGTGGAGCCGATGTTCCCCGGCTACCTGATGGCGAAGTTCGACCTGATGAACCAGGAACGTGCAGTCACCTTCAGCCAAGGCGTTCGCGGGTTGGTGCGCTTTGGCGACAAGATCCCGCCGGTGCCTGACGAATTTGTCACGGCGCTGCGTCACGAGATCATCGAGCGGGAAAAGGCCGACGGGGATGTTCTCACCCTCAACACGGTCATCGACGTGGGCGAGGAGGTGGAAGTGGCGGTCGGACCGTTCCAAGGCATGCGGGGTCAGGTGCTTGCGGTGGCTCCGGCTGTCGAGCGGGTCAAGGTTCTCCTCGAATTTCTGGGTCAGCAGAACGCGGTCGATCTCGATCTGTTCTCGATCCTCCTGCCCCGGCGGCCGGTTCCGTGAGACAGCGGTCGGACGGGGATTCGACCCTGGGGAGCAGTTTGTTCATTTTTTGTTGAACAAACCTGTGAATTTCAGAGGATGAGGGTGTCGAAGCCGCATCTTGCATCGTTTCGTCCAGATCGCCCGATCCTAGCCCATGGTTTTCTTCGAGTTGCGAAGAATCGACCAAGGGCGGCAGCGTCACCAAGCCTTCCCAACGACCCATGAGCGTCAAGCCAACATCCTCCCAGCAGGGCAAAACCGCAGTCGTGACAGGCGGCGCGGGATTCGTGCCATCCCATCTCATCGAGCGGCTTCTTCATGACGGCTTGAAGGTGATCGCCCTTGATAACTTCGTCACCGGGCACCGCCGCAATCTGGCGCACCTCGAAGGGAATGAGAATTTTCGCTTCATCGAACACGACGTTTCCCTGCCCTTCGACGTCGAGGGCCCTGTGGACTACGTGTTCCACATGGCCTCGCCCGCCAGCCCGATCGACTATGTGAAGATCCCGGTGGAGACCCTGAAGGCAGGCTCCTACGCCTCGCACAATGCCCTCGATCTTGCTCTTGCAAAGGGTGCCACCTACCTGGTCGCCTCCACATCGGAAGTGTATGGCGACCCGGAGATCCACCCGCAGCCGGAAAGCTACTGGGGAAATGTCAACTCGATCGGCGTCCGCAGCTGTTATGACGAGGCGAAGCGCTACGCCGAGGCGGCCACCATGGCTTACCACCGCGCCCACGGGCTCGACACGAAGATCGTCCGTATTTTCAACACCTACGGCCCGCGCATGCGACTGGATGACGGTCGCGTGGTGCCGGCCTTCATTGGCCAGGCCCTGCGCGGCGAGCCGATGACGCTGTTCGGCGACGGTTCGCAAACGCGTTCGTTCTGTTACGTGTCTGACCTCGTCGAAGGCATCTGGCGTCTCGCTCGTTCGGAGACCCACGAGCCGGTCAACTGCGGCAACCCCCATGAAATGACGATCCGGCAGTTCGCGGAGGAGATCGCCCGGCATTTCGGGCTGGAGCTCAATGTCGTCGAGCAGCCGCTGCCGCCGGATGACCCGAAGGTTCGCAAGCCTGACATCACCCGCGCGAAAGCCGTGCTCGACTG
>JAIXVN010000377.1 GCA_027483005.1 Verrucomicrobiaceae bacterium | reverse complement strand
TGGGCGGAGGCGATGTCGAAGGCGATTTCGGTCGGGTGCACCTCAAGGGCGAAGTTCACATCCACCTTGTCGAAGGCGTCGAGGATCGGGGTGAAGCGCTTCGCAAAATCCTGGAAGCCCTTTTCATAATAGGCCTGGTTGGTCGGCGGGAAGGCGTAGATCGAGTGCCAGATCGAGGAGCCGGTGAAACCGTTCACGACTGCCGGAAAGTCATCCCCACCCTTGCGGCCGGGCTTGGCGTTGAAGAAGGCGCGGGCGGCCTTTCCAGTGGTGATCATCTTCTTCGCGGCGCGCTTGCGGACATCTTCCGGGGAGCCGTCGCCCCAGACATCGGCGGGCAGGATCGCCTTGTGGCGTTCGTCGATGTTGTCGCAGATCGCCTGGCCGACGAGGTGGCTGGAAATGGCGAACGAGGTCAGTCCGTGGTCGGCCAGAAGCTCCCATTTCTCCTTCAGATACGCCTTCGAGGACGCGGCGGCATCGACATCGAAATGGTCGCCCCAGCAGGCGAGTTCGAGTCCATCATAGCCCATCGACTTCGCGAGCGGGGCCAGCTTTTCCAAGGGAAGGTCGGCCCACTGGCCGGTGAAGAGAGTGACGGGACGTGACATGGTGAGTTGGTTGAGAATGGGTTGAGGCCACAGGCTAGAAGGTTCGCCAGCCGGGCCGGAAGCAAAAACGCGAAGAGATGCCCGACCCTTGCAAGGATTTCTCCACGCCCCACCCGATCAGGTGACCCGGACGAGACCTGACTGGGGGAGGTATCCGATGGTTGGGGAGAGCATGCGGTTGATCGAGGGAAGCCAAGCGATGCCGCAGCTCCCGGGCTCTCACGTCGCATGAAAGCCGTTCGACGTTCAATGTTCGACGTTCAACTCCCCTCCCCCACCGCCTCCGCCAGCATCCTGAGATAGTCCTCTCTCACTAGCTCATAGCCACCAAAAGTCGCGAGATGCGGAGTCAGCCACTGGGTGTCCAACAGGAGGAAGCCATGCTCCCTCAGCCGCTCGACCAGATGGACCAGCGCGACTTTCGAGGCATCGGTCTTTTTCGAAAACATGCTTTCACCGAAGAACGCGCGACCGATCGCCAAGCCGTAGAGTCCGCCTTGCAGGCCATCGGCATCCCAGCACTCCACCGAGTGGGCGAAGCCAAGCCGATGGAGCTGGCAGTAGCTTTCGACGATGCCGGTGTCGATCCAGGTTTCATCGCGATCCGCGCAGCCGAGCATGACCTCGCGGAACGCGGTGTCCCAACGGACTTCGAACCGGCCTTTGCGCAGGGCCTTCCTCAGGCCATGAGGCACGTGGAACCGCTCATCCAGCGGAATCAGCCCGCGCTTTTCAGGGGAAAACCAAAGGATCTGCCCCTTTTCGGCCATCGGAAACACTCCCTGGACGTAGGCTCCAAGGAGTGCTTCTGGACGGATTGATTTCGAACTCACGGCTTGGCAGCCGCCGGCTTGGCGGGAGCCGTCACCGGAGGCGTGGTCGCCGAGGTGGGCTGCTTGGCAGGGGCCTTGGGCTTGTCGCCAGCCGGAGCTTCCGCAGGCTTGTCGGACTTGATTTCCTTCAGCACCTTCTGGGCTTCCACCTTCTGCTCGGCGGTGAACTTGGCATCGAGTTCCTTGGCAAGCTTCACGCCTTCCTCCTGTTCGCGCTCACCGGCGAGGGTCGCCAGCGCCCAGGCTTTTGGAAGATCCTCCTTGGTGCCGAGTCCCTGCGCATGCATGCGGGCCAGCGCCAGGGTGGCGGGACCGTTGCCCTGGTTGGCGGCCAGCGAGTAGAGCTGTCCGGCGTTCGGATAGCTCTGCTGCACGCCGGCACCACGCTCATACATGGTTCCGAGGTTGTTCTGGGCGGGAGCATAACCGCCCTGCGCCGCGCGGGTGAGCCAGGCGGCGGCGGCGGCCAGATCGGCCACGCCGAGCTTGCCGGAGAGGTAAAGCAGCGCCAACTCGTTCTGACCTTCGACCAGCCCCCCGTTGGCAGCGGAAAGAAGATGTCCGTATCCCACAGTGTAGTCCGGCTTTTCGCCCGCCAGACGCAGCACTGCCAGACGAAGGTGGGCAGCGGCACTTCCCGCCGTCGCCGATTTCTCAAGAAGCTTGATTCCGCGATCCTCGTCCTTCTCGGTGCCCTTGCCTTCCAGATAGGCCTGAGCGGTGCGGAGGGTGCAGTCCACCTGGCCGGCGTCATCCCCCTTGCGGTAGGTCTCGAGCGCCGCCTTCGGGTCCTTCTTCACGTTTTCCTCGAAATCACCGAGCGCGAGGTAGGCCGAATACTCCTTGGCATCGATCGCCTTCTTGAGCCACTCACGGCCTTCCTTCTCGTTGCGCTGGGCCTCGGGGCCATTGAGCAAACGCGAGCCGAGCGCCACCATCGCGCCGGCATCACCGAGTCCGGCGGCCTTGCGATAGGTGTTCATCGCCTTGGCCAGGTCCTTCTTTTCGGGAAATCCAAACTGGCCTTCATAAAGGCGGGCCAGAAGCAGCAGCGAGGGCTGGTCGCCGGCGTCCGCCGCGCTGCCCCACCAGAAGACCGCCTTGTCGTAGTCCGGATCCTTGCTGAGGCGTCCCTTGAGCCAGGCTTCCCCAAGGATGCGACCCGCCACGGCGGGATCCTCCTTGGCCGCACCTTCCAGAGCCTCACGACCCTGCATGCGCTCCTTCTCTTCCTCGGAGGCCAGCAGGATGAAGGACATGCGATAGGTCGCATCCTTCTGACCGGTGGCCGCCGCCTTTTTGAAAAATTCCAGAGCCTTCTCGCGCGAGGCCTCGACGCCCTTGCCGCTCTCGTAGGCGAATCCCATCAGGTAAAGCGCATCGCCATTGCCCTGCTCAGCAAGGGGCTTGGCCAGCTCGACCGCCTTGGCGTGGCGGCCATCCTTGAAGGCTTCCATGGCTTCCTTGGCTGGGCCTTCGGGGGTCTTCGTCACCCCGGCGGAAGGATCCACCGGCAACGAAGTCGCAGCCAGCATCGGCATCACGGACGACCAGGAAACAAACAACGCAATCAAAGCAGGTTTCAAACGCATGACGCGACCCTAAGTGCCTCCTGCGAGGCGGGCAATACAGAATCGAAGGCTGTTTT
>JAIXVN010000273.1 GCA_027483005.1 Verrucomicrobiaceae bacterium | reverse complement strand
GAAGAGCTTGTCCTGATACTCCGTCGGGAAACTGGAGGTGTATCCGAAACTCATGGCCGTCGGCGACCCCGGCCCCATTTCGAGCACCGAGCCGTTGCTGTCCGCGAAATAGTCGAGCCACACGCCCGATCCCGCCCGCCAGCCGAACTCCCCTCCGGACGTGACGTGATTGATCCGCGTGGGCCGATACCAAGGGCAGCCGACATCAAACTCCATGTCGGAATCATAAGTGAACAGCTCGCCTTCGCGGTTCAGTGCAAGGTCCACGGCGTTCCGGAATCCGGAAGCCACCATCTTCCAGTCCTTGCCATCGGGTGAGATCCGGCAGATCCAACCGCCGGGCGCGCCGAGTCCCACGGCATGCCCCATGGGATCAGGCATCGAGGGAAGGAGTGAGTCTTCCTGCCACACGCGCGGTTGCAGGGAGGTGGCCCCTTCGGGCACCCGGGTGAAATTTCCACTCACCAGGTAGAGCCCTTTGCCGTCGGCCGTGGGGAGGATCGAGTGCGCGGAATGCTCGTAGCCCGGATTCAGTTTTTTCAGCAGGGTGAATTCGTCGAACTTGTCATCACCATCGCTGTCCCTGATGCGATAGAAGCCCCGCATGTTGGACAGGTAGAGGCTGTCGAAGGCATACAGCAGACCAAGCGCCCCGCCGACCTTGCGCTTGCCCCAGTCGATCGGCTCGTAGGGGAATCCAGGCAGGCTCTCGACCTTGATGGCCGCATCCCTCTCAGGCAACGTGACCCTGAATGCGCCCTTGTCATCCTGATCGGAAACAATCAGCCGTCCCTTGGGATCGAAGGCCATCGACACCCACGAGCCCTGCGTCGTCGGCACTTCATGGAGCAACTCGGAGTCAAAGCCCTCCCTCAGCGAAATGCCGGTGTCTTGATCCACCACCAGCGGGCTGGAAGTGGTGGCGGCGTGCCCGATGGCCAGGGCCGTCAGCGTGGCAAGGGGCAGGTTTCGGAGGTGAAACATGGGCTGGAGGGCTGATGTGATCAAGGTCGGTCGAGAATGAAGGCAGGGCGCGAGAGCACGCCTTTCGAAAGGGCTCCGTAGTGGTCGGAGCGCCAGAAGTCCTTCAGGTCTGCAGCGGTGATGAGCTGGAGGCCGGGAGTGGCGACGGCGGGATTGCAGAGGATGTAGAGATTCTCCTCCGCGAGGTAGCCGCAGACGTTGAGGGTGTGGCCGGCGCTGCCACCGGGATACTGGGGGCCGATGTATTTGAAATCGACCACCACCGGGCGGCCGGCATCGAGCTCGCGTTTCAGCATGCTGGTGGCTTGGTCAAAGCCCGCGTCGTCAGGAGTGTAGGTGACGAGCTTCCATTGTTGGCCGATCTTCTTCGAGGCGTTCAGGAGGTGTCCCCAGTCGGTTCCGGTGCCGAGCGGGGAAGGGCAGAGGCGCTTGAAATCCCAGCCACCGATCTTGCTGCCATGAAATCGCGCGAAGGTGGCGCAGGCGGTGGAGCCGCAGTTGTTGTAGCCCTGATGGATGTGCGGCATCTGCACAAAGGCGAACTTGCCGGGCTCGCCCTTGCGCTGGCGGTAGTCGATGAGCTTCAGGAGATCCGCGCCCTGCTGGGCGGAGGCATCGGCGGATGGTTGGGCGGGATGGCCGGTGGACGCGGTGGGGCGGAGTTTCGAGGCCTTCGTCCAGGAAGCCTTGGCCGCCTCCACCTCACCGGCTTGAAACTGAAGTTCACCCAACAGCACGAGGCCCGAGGGATCATTCAGCTCGACTGCCCGCTCGGCAAGACGGCGGGCCTGGATCGGATCGGGTGCGATGCCTTCACCGGAGAGATAAGCCATCGCCGCGCAGGCAGCGGCCCGACCGTGTCCTGCTGCGGCGGCTTTCTTCCAGAACTCAAGCGCTTTGGGAACATCCTGTTCCGTGCCCTGGGCGCCGAAGCAACATTGACCGAGGTTGAAGGCCGCCTGTGGCGATCTTGCTTCAGCAGCCTTGAAGTAACCGAGGGCGATCACCGGGTTGCGCTTCACGAAGGCACCACGGAGATAGGCGGAACCGACGAAGTCCATGGCCTCCGCGTTTCCGGCATCGGCCGCCAGATGGGCCCATTTCATCGCTTCGGCGGTGTCCTTGGCGACGCCGTTTCCATCCCGATAGCGCAGGGCAATGTCCAGCTGGGCCTTCACATCGCCGTCCGTGGCCCTGGCGCGGAGGGCCACCATGTCCGCCTGGTCATCTGCGTACAAACCGGAGAGCCCCATCAGCGATGAGGCGGCGAGGGCGAGCAGGGGGCTGGGTGTCATGAGTTACGGGCGATTCCGGGATTTCATCATGTCCAAGGTGGCGTCGGCGAAGGCCTTGCCCATCAGCGCGAACGTTTTTGCACAGCCGAGGTAGTGGTAGCCGGCATTCGAGGCACCCCGTTTCCAAAGGGCGACCTCCGCAGGTGATATCAATTTGGCCTCAAACGATTTCACGCAATCTTCCTTCTGCTTTTCGTTCATGTGACCGTCCGCATTCGGATGATCCGCATGCCTGGAGTCGAGGAAGTATCGCATCTGTTCGACCTGGTCATGTTTGCTCTCGATGGCTCCGAGCTCCGCCGACCAGAATGGCGAGGTCTGGACGGCGGCGACATTGCCTTTGAATTCCGGGAGCAATGAAGGTGCCGTCATGGCCTTGCGGAACGCGACCGTGTCGGCGTCCGCATTCGCTCCTCCGACGCCCATGACTCCGATGACAAACGGCATTTCCGGCACCTTGAGGTCCTTGCGGACATCGCGGATGAGGGCGGTCAGGCAGGCGCTGTACTTGGCGAAGCGCGGTTCACGGCTGTTTTCAGGGACCTCGGGGTAAACGTCGTAGTCCACCATGTCGTTCCAGCCCTGGAGCCACACGAAGCCGGCGACCTCGAAGCCCTGCGCGGCATCGTATTCCGGACAAACCCGCTTTGGATTCGCCAGCACCTTTTTCACATGCTCGATCATCAGGCGATAATACTTCCCAGACTGCGCCTCGTGGTAGCGATCCTCCTTGATGTCCTTCTTGGTGCGTGGATAGACCCCGGCGCTCGGTGGGCGAAGATCGTGGTAAAGCGACTTTCCTCCCCAGGCGGTCTTGATCAGGAGAACCGGCTCGTCCAATGCCGAATCCATCGTGATCCCGAAGGTGAATTCGGGACCGATCTTGCCTCCATCCTCAGTCGGATTTTCGCGTGCTCCGAAGCCGGCGGTCAACTTGCCGAACCCTTCGCCATGGGTCTCTCCGCCTGTCAGGTAGCTGATGTAGGTGTGCTTGCAGACAGTGGGTTTTCCGTCGGCAGCACGCATCTGCTTCAACAAGGGTGCTGTTGCTGGATCGTCACCGATGTAATCGAAGGTGCCAATCTCCGCATGGCCTTCCATGTTGGATTGGCCTGCGAGGATGAAGACCTTGAGTGGCTTGGCGTCTGCGCAGGCGGCGGCCACCATGGCGGTGATGAGGAGTTTGGCGAAGTATTTCATCCTATTGCGTATCTCTGTGATCAGATAAACTTATCGAATTGGGGTCAGTCCAGGTGAGTCTTTCGAGGCTTCGATCGCGCTGATCGCCTCGCGGACGCACTTCGCTTTCATGACCATCAGCTCCTCGGGGAAATCCGGTTCCTCCTTTTCGAAGTAGTTGGCGATCCGATTCAGTTCCGGAACGACTGCCTTCGCATGGGCTCCGTAGCTGAGGAGGATCTTCATCAACTCCGGCGTGCGCTCCTGGCTGTCCCATGGGTTCTGGTTGCGAGTGTAGGCGACGCAGGCGGCGAGGCCTTCCTTGATCCGGTGTTTCGCCAGAATCCGCAGCCCTTCCACGCGGATGGTATCGGCGAACATCTCACCGCTCGGTGCAGGCTCGATCACCGCCTGATAGATGGCCGGCATCAGGGGTTTGATTTCCTCGGAGGTCAGGTTCCGATACACCGAGCCGATGGCTCCTCGTGCGCGCCCATCCTGATTCTTGAGACCTGCGATCACGGCCTTGTAAAGGGCGGCGCGGTCGACCTGATCGAGGGAATGACTGAGCATTCCGTCTCCCTGTTCGCCCCCGGAATCGAAAAGGGCGAAGCAGAGATACCGCTGTTGCATGCCGCGCGGATCGTTTTCAGGACCGACCTTGGCCAGCAGTTGAAGGAGGTCGGGCACCGTCCGCATGGCTGGAGCACCGATGCTTGCAAGGGCATCGGCCGCCTTGATGCGCAACCAGAGGTCCTTTGATGCGAGTGACTGTCGAAGGGCGTCGATGGCAGGCTCTGCCCGCTCGCCCAGCGCGGCCAAGGCCTGGCAGGCTCCATAGCGGGACTCGAGATCTGGCGAGTCGAGCAGCTTGAGCAGGGGAGGGACGGCGGCGTCCTTGCGGCGGGCCAGCGCCATCGCGGCGCGCTCGCGGACGACGGGGGACCAACTGCCGAGGCGTTCGATGAGCTGGTCCGGGTTCACATTGTCATAGACGCTCTCCTTGTCCTTGTTGTTCCAGCCGCGTCCGTCCTGAATGAGGGACTGTGCGGCAACGGGATCGAGTTGTGGGGCGACACCCTTGCGCTTTCCTGTTAGATAGATCTTCTTGAGCGGCATCGCATAGGCAAGCAGGTAGCCGCCGGTGCTGTCCCAACCTTCGAAGCTGTCGTTTTCAAACTCTGGTGGTCCCTGGTGCGGGAAGGCGCCGTCCCACCGTCGGGCGAGGTCGAAGTACCAGGTGCCGAACTCCTGCATCCACGCCCCCGTGGCATTCGGGCCTGATTGGGCAACGCCGGGCAGTGACCACAGGATGTTGAAGAAATTGCCGGTGTGGCCGCAGTCCCGTTCGGGGCCGTGGGAGGCGATGCTCATCCGCGAAAAGAATTCCGCGCCTTTCGGATCATCGAGCAGGTTGAACAGGACGGCGGCCATTCCGCACTTGCCGTTGTCGTCGTGACTTTCAATCCATGGATGATGATCGCCATAGGGGATCGCCCCCTTGCCGATGTAAAACCGAAGCAATCGCGCGCTGAGTTCGATCGCGCGGTCGACCGCTGGTTCCTTCACTCCGGCGGCGCGGGCCATCACCAGGGAAATGGTCAGCGGCAGCCCCGGGGAATTCATCATTCCGTAGCCACCGAGTCGTCCGCCCGGCACCGCAAAGCCGTGGCCCCACGAACCGACCGCGCTCTGTCCCTTTGCGGCTTCCAAGGCGAGACGTTTCAGCCCCGGCATGACTGACTCATCGCCGGTGGCCATCAGATACTCGGAAAGCAGCATCATGACGTAGCCGTAGTGCCAGGTCTGCATGGAGTCCGATGAGAATTCAGACGCCCATAGCGCCTCCTTCTTCACCAGTGGAAGGTAGTCGGGATTCCCGCAGGCCAGCAGGGCCAGCGCATTCAGGGAACGGGTGATGGGATCCTGGTTGGGCTCCTCGCTGTAGTTGGGAGCAGCCATGCGTGCCGCGAGCGCCTTGCATCCCAGTTCGAGGATCCGCTTCGATTTCCCACAATCGTAGGGAGCGTTGCTGCTGTAGCTTCCCAATACCGTGAGCTTGATCACGACATCTTCCGTGCGTCCTGCCCGCCAGCGGGCGAGTTTCAGTTTTCCGCCACCGGACTCGGATTCGGCAGCGGTGAGCGCCTTGCCGAACTCGGTGCGCGGATCATGGGAAAACGCCTGACCTCCGACGCCGAGGAGGACGTCGCCGACCTTGAGGACGCCATCGGCAGGTGAGCCCTCGTCCACCTTGGTGATGGCGATCTGCCGGGCATCGCGGGTCACCAGGTTGTCACAGTAAATCCAGCCACGTGCTCCGGTGGCTCCCAGATTCCAATCATGCGCGGCTCCAGCAGGGATGGTCCCGCCTTTGGTGAAATCGGGAACCTTGCTCCTGATCTGCTTGGCTGCCATCGCGGGGGCCGGCAGCAGCATCGACAAGGCGGCGACAAACAGCGCTCTGATAAAAGTTTTTTGGGGAACCATGTGGGCGAGCCTGCCGGATACGCTCAGTGGCGGGCGGTCTGTCGGAATTCCTGATGCCTTGCCGTGGACTCATTTTCGGGAACCTGGACGGGCGAGGCTCGTGGCTGGCTTCTAACGGCGATGGATGAAGCATCACCCGTTCGTTCATGAGTTTTGCCTTTCCATGGGGTTGTCGGCTGAGAATATCCGCAGCCAACCCATCCATTTCCTCAACCATCATGAAACCGCCGCTCTTTGCCGCCCTTGCGCTCTCCGTTTCGTTGCTTTCCAGCCTTCGCGCGGATCCGATCCCGGAAACTCTTCGTCAGAACGGCTGGTTCATCGGAGCCCAGGCCTACACCTTCAAGGAATTCAGCGCGTTCGAAGCCATCGCGAAGACCAAGGAAGCCGGTGGCAATGTGATCGAGTTCTACCCCGGACAAACCCTCAAGCCCGGATCGTCGGAAAAGGTCGGCCACACGATGTCCGAAGCCGCGATGAAGGAGTTGAAGGCCGAGTGCGCGCGCTTGGGCGTGAGGCCGGTGAACTACGGCGTGGTGGCCGCGAAGTCCCCCGAGGAGGTCCGCGCGATCATGAGCTTTGCCAAGAAAATGGAGCTCTACGCGGTCTGCACCGAGTCCACCGAGCAGATCGCGGCCTGGGAGGCGGCGGCCAAGGAGTTCGACGTCAAGGTCGCCTTTCACGAACACGGCGGTTCGATGGACCGACCCAACTACAAGGTCTGGAATCCGCTCTACATCCTCGGCGTGGTCGAAAGCCGCGACCGTCGGGTTGGAGCCTGTGCGGACCTCGGCCACTGGTGCACCTCGAACCTGAAGCCGGTCGAGTGCCTGCGCATCCTCAACGGCCGCATCATCAGCGTCCATCTCAAGGACAAGGCCACCACGGGCGAGGCTCCGGTGGTCGTTGCCGGAAAGGGAGTCGCCGATGTCGCGGCCTGCCTCGAGGAACTCAAGAAGCAGAAGTTCGATGGCCACATTTCCATCGAGCATGAAAACGAGTGGAAGGACAACGTTTCGCAGGTCAAGGCGAACATCGACTTCGTGAAGGCACACGCCAAGTAACCGAACGGCAAGATCGAGCCGGGGCTGGGCGTAGCCTCCCGGATGAGATGGCTCGGACTGATTTGGTTGATCCTCGGAGTGGCTGCGGCGCAGGACCACCCGAGGATTCTTTTTCCCCCTGCGATGGAGGCCGGGGTGAAGCAGCGGATCGCCTCCGATGAACTCGCGGCAGGACTTCAGAAACGCGTTCTGGAGCGGGCCGAAAAATCCCTGAAGGAGCGGACCTGCGAGTATCGCATCCCGGATGGGAAACGCCTGCTTTCGGAGTCGCGGATGGCCCTTCACCAGGTGCTGGTGAATGCCTGGGCCTGGCGGACCAGCGGGGATGTTCGCTTCCGCGACCGGGTGATCCGCGAACTCGATGCGGCCTGCGCGTTGAAGGACTGGAATCCCTCGCATTTTCTCGATACGGCGGAAATGGCGACCGCTGTGTCCATCGGCTACGACTGGCTCTATCCCTCGCTCAGTGAGGAGCAACGCAAGCGCTACGAGGATGCGCTGCTGGATAGGGCCTTGCGCACCCTACTGAAGGTTCATGGGAAAGCCTCTTGGTGGACCGGGCCGGGAAACAACTGGTCGCAGGTCTGTGGGACCGGAATGACCCTCGCGGCGCTTGCCGTGCGGGAGCGCGACCCTGGACTGTGCGATGGGATCATCGAGCATGGAATCGAGCTGCTCAATCACTGCCGCGAGTTCTATGAACCCGATGGGGCCTATCCCGAGGGACCGGGCTACTGGCATTATGGCACCAATTACCACATTCTGGGAATCGCTGCATGCAAGGGATTGAAGCGATCGATTGAAACTCCTCGGGTTCTTGCGAAAAGTGGTTCATTCATGCTCCACATCGTGGGTCCCAGCGGGCTGCCTTTCAACTATGCGGACGGAGGTGCGGGCCAGGAGTTGGCGTCTGCCGCTCAATCGTGGCTGGCGTCCGAATTCCATGATTCGACCCAGGCGGAGCAGGTCCGCGATTCCCTCGCCAGGGGGCTGAAGCGGGGAGTTGGCGACGGCACCACGGGAGAGCTCCGCTTTTTCCCCCTTCATTTGCTGTGGCTGCCTTCTGCGTCATCGGGAAGCCCTGGCAAGGAGCTGGCGGCTACTTTCCAGGGCGAGCAGGCCTTTGCGATGCTGAGAACCACGACCCAGCCGGACGCCGCCTGGCTGGCCATCAAGGGTGGAACCGGGGCGGCCAGTCACGGGCATCTCGATGCCGGCAGCTTCGTGTATGATGCGGCGGGCATCCGCTGGTTCCATGACCTCGGCTCGGACGATTACAACATGCCGGGCTACTTCGGGAAACAGCGCTGGGACTACCTGCGGCTGAACAATTTCTCCCACAACACCCTGGTGGTGAATGGAAAAAACCAGGCCGCTCCGAAGATTGGATGTCCGGTTGAACCCTGGAAAACGGTCGGACCGAATCGCGAAACCCGGATCGATCTGTCGGCGGCCTATGAGGGTCAGGCGGAGAAGGTGTTACGACGGGTGGTGATGGACCCGAAGTCGGGAGCGGTTTCGCTTTTCGACACGCTCACCCAGCCGACGGGTGAGGTTCGCTGGGCAGTGGTCACTAAAGCGAAGCCGAAGATCGACGGATCGCGGCTGATCCTGGAGGAGGGGGGGCGGAAGCTTGTGCTGACCCGGGTGGATCGTTCCGGCGGAGCTTGGCAGGAGTTTTCACTGAAGCCGAAGTCCGATCAGGAGAAGAAAAACGACGGCTATCGAATTCTGGGATTCGTCGCTCCTGCGGCTGGGAATCTCGGCCTGCAGGTGATCTGGCGACTCGAATGACCGAATGCACAAAGTCCGTCCGGGTAGCGACCCCGGACGGACTTTCTTAGTCATTGGCCGAAGATTCGGCTGCTTAAGGCTGGGCAGGGATATACAATTCCGAACCTTTGGCCAAGACCGTTCCATTGCTGAGAGAGAGGCCGTTGAGATCGTTGAGGCTCTCCGGTGTGGTGCCGTGGGCGGCGGCGAACTCCGCGAAACTGGTCTCGTCCTGAATGAGGATGGCGCGGACGGTTTTCTTCGCGTTGCCCATCGGGGGCGAGGCGGGCGCTTCAGGCGCTGCGGGCGGGGCCGGTTTGGCGGCTTCTGGCGCAGGGGCTGGCTTCGGAGCGGGGCCCGGCTTTGTTGGCTCGGGCTTTTGATGATCCGGAATGACAAGGGGCTCCGGATTCGAGATCGTCTTCACAGCCGGGGCAGAAATGGTGCGGACCGGATTCGACTGGATCGACTTCACAATGGCTTCCGGAGCGGCCTGCTTGCCGAGTTGGAGCACCTGACCGGCGCGAAGGTTCGTGGGCTTCGTCTTCGGGTTGGCGGCGACAAGCGAGTTGAGGCTGACGCCGGTTTTTTTGGATATCGAGGTGAGGGTGTCGCCGTCCCTGATGACGTAGGTCGTCGCCGATGAAGCGCTTTTCTCGGCAAGGGCTGGAGCGGCGCTGCCCGTGGGAAGCTTGAGGGTTTGGTCGGGATGAATGACGGAGGAGCTCTTCAGGCCATTGGCCTTGCCGAGTGCGAGAGTGCTGCAACCGGCCTGGCGCGCGATCCGCTCCAAGGTGTCTCCGGGGCGAACCCGATAGGTGGTGGTTGTCGCCTTTTCATGAGAAGAAGCTTCCGCTTTCAGTTTGGGAGTTTCTTTCAGGCCTTTCAAGCGATCGTTCTCGGACTGGAGTTCCGAGATCTTCCGGTCCTGCTGGGCGCAATGCTCACAGCGCGCCTGCGATTCGGTTTTTGAGAACGCTGCGGGTGATCCCAGGACCAGGCAGAGAATGGCATGCAGTGCGGTCAACTTCATGGGGCGACGTTATTCTAAAAATTTTCGCCGCAGGCAAGAGAAATTTTAGCTTTCTTAATAATCAATCGTTTGAAGCAAACTCCCGGGCGGTCTCAAGGCTGGGTGACCCGGAGTCGGACGAAGCGTTTCGACGATGAGCCAGCAGGAAGTCGGGCGGAAACGATTTGCCGCACGCCGTCATCGTGACTGACTTGTTCGGTGATTCCTTCGTGGCTCCAACTTTGCTGGAGGAGGGAATCGCTCCATTCGATGAGGAACTGGATTCCGTCCGCGACGGCTGAATTGCTGCGCGGGTAGGTGAAGGTGAGGACATCGCCGACAGAGGAAAGCGAGATCTGGGTCGCGGTGGGGGTCCGATTGAGGGGCGATTGGGCGGTGGCGAATTCGAGGAGATTGCTCTCTCCGTCGCCATCCGGATCGGCGGATTCCTGGGAGATGGAGGGATCCTCAGCCTGGGAGCCCAGCTGCTCGATTTTCCAGATCTCCATTTCGCTGCGGGGAACGATGAGTTCCAGCGTGGGTCGAAGGCTGGGATCTGCATGCTCGCGAGAGGCGTAGGCGACGTAGCCATCGGAGGTCGGGGCCTGGGTGGTGACGCAGAGATTGAGGTGGCCTGTGGAGGTTTCGGACAGGGCTGGCAGGACGTTGCAACTGGTGCGTGAGGACAGGGCGGGAAGCCAGGTGGCGGCGGCGGCATTCAACGGAGCGGGGCGATTGCTCCAGGTGATCTCGTTTTCCGACCAACTGCCATCCTGGACGGCCTGCACGGCGTGGATGCCGGCGGTTTGAACCGAGGTCGGGGTCATCCGGAGTTCGGCGGCGATCGGGCTCGGGATTCCGGCGGGGAGGGGAAACGAGAGGTAGCTTTCCCGCGTGTAGCTGCTGCTGGTGGTGATGAGCTTGCAGGCGAGGGCGATGTTCGTGCCGTAGTTGGTGGTCGGGGCGCCATCGAACACGAAGGCGTCGGCGCTTGGGAAAATCGCAAGGGTTCGGAAGGCGTGGTCGCGCAGAAAGAAACGGGCTTTGAAGGTTCTGCCGTACGACTTGGCGGTGGAAATCCGCACGCGGAGTGTCGGGCTGGTTTGTTCGACGCTCATGCCGGTGTCGGTGCGGATCACCCCGGCGACCGGTGAGGCCAGTTCGATCAGGATCGAGGTGGTATTGGCCTGGGTGGGGTCGGACACCGCGAGATCGAGGAAACTGGCGTCCTTTTTCAGGATGACGGCGGCCTTGTTGTCGGAGGTGATGCCATCGACCGTCCCGGCGGCCCAGAAGGAGGCCTGGGTCTTGTTGGCGGCGGCATCCTTGACCGCCTGGACGGTGGCGTCGTTGCGGAGGATCTGGAAATTCGACACCGGGAAGCTGTCCATGGCGGTCGATTCCACTCCGGGTGCGACGAGGTAGGAGTAGGATCCGTTGCTGACGGCGGTTCCATGGTTGAGGTGAAGCGAGAAGACGCTCTTGCTGACCGTGGCGGAGCCTTGGGCGGTGTTGATCGAGAGCCAGGTGCCGGTTTGCGTGGCTCCGGAGACCGTGGCGAGGGACGTGGAGCCCGGGAAAAAGTAGCCGGTCTTGTCGTGATGAACCCATTTCAGGCCAGTGGGCGTGACGGGGCTGGTGACGGTGGAAGCACCGCTGTCGCTCCCGCAGGTGATGGCTCCGGACAGCTGCGATTGGTTGAGCGTGGTCAGCACCGGATGGGTCGCGGCTGGAGCGTGGATGGCGGAGCCGAGGGCGACCATCCCATCGCCGAAGAAGAACCAGGACTTCTTCGCCGCGACCGCGAGACGGCTGTAGTTGAAAACGGCGATTCCATCCTGTCCGTCCGATGCGCCTCCTGCGTGGGTGCTGGTTCCGGCGACGCCCCAATCGGCCGACGGCTTCAGCGAGTAGGTGCCCTGCTCGACCGTGGTGCCCGGCAGCCTTCGCCAGTCCCAGACCGGCATGAGGTCGTCGTATTCGTTGCCGGTCCGCTGGATGAGCGTGACGCCGTCGCCGAGGTGGAGGTTTTTCAAGCCCTCGCCGTTTCCTGACTCCGGCTGAAGGGTGCGGGTCGAGGAGGTCTTGACCGAGATGGAGAAGCCGGGGCGATGATGCACCATCGCATCGGCCCGCCAGAAGTTGCGGTTGCCGACCAGGGCGGAGGAGGGGACAGCGGCCCCGGCCGAGGATGTGGCGGTCATCCGTTGCTGGAAAGCGGTCAGCTCGGCGCTGTGGTAGCCGCCGCTGGTGGCGATCGCGTCGTTGATCACAGTGCCAAAGCCGAGGGCGGAGGAGGTGCTGCCTGCCCGGCTGAGTCCACGACCGGTGGAGGTGTATTCCATGGTGTTTCCCCGGATGAACCACTGCGGGCCGTCGAGCAGGTGATCGAGCAGCACGCGCTTCTGAAGCGGACTGAAGCCATAGGCCGTGCCTGCTCCCCAGCCGGAGTATTTCAGGAGACCGGAAAGGTAGCCGTAGCCGTAGCCGCCGACGTAGAGCTGGGCTCCGTGTTGTTGAAACGAGCCGTCCGCCTGGATGCCTTCCGCGAAGACGTTGGCGCTGTTGAGCAGGATCGTGTCGCCCATCGCGAGGAAGGACTCGGAGGTCAGGGCGCTGTCGTTGGCCAGCAGCCCGCGCATCATGCTGGCGTAGGCGCGGTCCACCCGATTCGCGCCGGTGTTGGTGCCGGAGTTCGTGGCGCGGGCGACGTAGGAGCGGGCCACGAGCGTGAGTCCTGAGTTGAGTCGGGTGGTGGAAACCTCATTGCCGAGAATGATCAGGATCTCGCCGAGCACCTGAGGCGTGCTGATGCTTTGATACCACCAGTTCGTGCTTTTTGGATCCTTGGTGATCCAGGCGTCGTAGGCCTTGAGGATGGCGTTGCGCAGGTCGGCGTCGTCTTGCAGTGAGCCCCAGACGTAGGTTTTCGACATCGCCCGGATCCTTTCCAAATGGAGCCGCGGCGGCCAGTTGGTCTGGGCGGTGCTGTTGTAGTCGATGTCGGCCCAGGTGCCGTCGGTCTGGAGGGTCGATTGGTAGCCCTGGATCGTGGCGACGCTCAAGAGTCCGCTTGAAAGGTTCTGGCGGATCCTGGATTTGACCAGATCCATGTCCACGCTCTGGGCGAAGCCTGATGTCGGAAGCAACCAGCCAAGCGCCAGCATCAAGGCAGACAGGAGCGGCTGGAGGTTCTTTCGCATCGGTTGGGGGAAGTCCATCCCAGTGCCGGAACGACCTGGTGGAGCAACGGCCTCAATAGCCATCGCGGCGGGTTTGTCACTGCGGAACGCGGCAAAGGTCGTGAACTTGCTTCGCCCCTCGAACCACCACGGCTTGACCCGGACCGGGCGGGGGCGGCATGGTCCGCCGCATGCGAATCCTGACCGGCCTCCAACCGAGCGGCAAACTCCACGTCGGCAACTACTTCGGCGCGATGGAGCCGGCCGTGCGACTTCAAGAGCAGGGCGAGGCCTTCTACGGCATCGCCGACTACCACGCGATGACCTCGTCGCAGGACCCCGTGGCGCTGCGCGAAAACGTCCGCGAGCTGGCGATCGATTTCCTCGCCTGCGGGCTGGATCCGGAGAAAGCGGTCTTCTTCCGCCAGAGCGCGGTGCCCGAGGTCAACGAGCTCGCCTGGATCCTTTCCACGCTCTGCCCGATGGGACTCCTGGAAAAGTGCCACTCCTACAAGGACAAGGTCGCCAAGGGCATTTCCCCGAACCACGCGCTCTTCGCCTACCCGGCGCTGATGGCGGCGGACATCCTGCTTTACGACTCGAATCTGGTCCCGGTCGGAAAGGACCAGAAGCAGCACCTCGAGGTCACCCGCGATCTCGCCGTGAAGCTCAATGAAGCCTACGGCGAAGGCACCGCCGTCCTGCCCGATGCGATCATCCGCGAGGACACCGCCGT
>JAIXVN010000345.1 GCA_027483005.1 Verrucomicrobiaceae bacterium | reverse complement strand
TCTCCTCGAAGCTGCCGGAGACCCTTTCCGACGACAAGGCGAACCGTTATCTGAAGGCCTTCCGCGCCGCCACTCCGGCGATGGTGGCAGAAACCGCTGATACGGTCGGAAAACTCGAGGCCTGGAGGGCGGATCTGCCAGTGGAGATGGGTTCGACAATCTCCGGATTCATCACTGGTCGCGATTGGATCACTGGCGGTGAATGGCAGGACCTTTATGGAATCATGCCGCTCTTCGTGGGCTCCCTGATGATTTCCGTCATCGCCCTCGCCTTCGCCATTCCCTTCGGAGTCGGCGCGGCGATCTACACCAACCAGTTGGCCGGTCGCAGGCAGCAGCGCTTTGTGAAACCGACGATCGAGTTCCTCCAGGCGATCCCCTCGGTGGTGCTCGGTTTCGTGGGCATCGCGGTGCTCGGCACGCTGCTCCAGGAGGTTTCCACCTGGGACTCCCTGTCATGGATTCCGGGCTTTCCGATCCAGCAGCGGCTCAACATGTTCACTGCCGGCTGTCTGCTCGGGTTGATGGCGATTCCGACCATTTTCACGCTCTCCGAAGACGCCATCAACAACGTCCCGGCGGCTTTCGCCGAGGCTTCCGATGCCCTCGGAGCCTCGAAACTCCAGACCATCTTCCGCGTCATCGTGCCAGCCGCCATTTCCGGGATTCTGGCCGCCGTTCTGTTAGGCCTCGGTCGCGTGATCGGGGAAACGATGGTGGTCCTGCTGGTGGCGGGAAACCGGATCCAGATCCCGGATTTCACCGACGGCCTCGGCTCGGTGTTTCAGCCCGCCCACACGCTCACCGGCATCATCGCCCAGGAGCTCGGCGAAGTGCCCTTCGGCAGCGTCCATTACCGCGCCCTCTTCGTGGTGGGCATCCTCCTGTTCGTGATTGTCCTCGCCATCAACTGGACGGCGCAGCGCCTGCTCCGCCGCTTCCGCATCAGCCAGAACTGAACCCCTGATGAAGAATCCCGAACAACTGATTCGTCGCGGCGTGCATCGCAAGGGCATCGCCGAAGGGATCGTGAAGACCTTCCTCGGCGGCATGACCTGGGCGGTGATCGCCGTCGCCCTGATGATTTTCGGACGCATGATCTGGGATGGCGCGCCGGTGTTCTTCAAGAGGGAGGCTCCCTTCGTGAACATCGACTCCCTCACCAAGAAGACCGAGACGCTCCATGTCTTCGATGACGCCGAAGGAAACCGTCACCAGCTTGCCGCCTCGGACTTCCATCGCTGGACGGAGTCACACGGCTCCGACGCGGTCTTCAACGAGCAGACCTTTTCCTACTGCGGCGGTGGGATCGCAGGGCCCATCATCGGCACCGCGCTGCTGACCCTCCTCAGCGTGCTGATGGCCCTGTTCTTCGGGGTTTCCGCTGCGATCTACCTCAGCGAGTATGCGAAGCAGGGACGCTTCATCGGCTGGGTGCGGCTCGCGATCCTCAACCTGGCGGGCGTGCCTTCGATCGTTTTCGGCCTGTTCGGATTCGCCGTGTTCGTGCTGGCTGCGCCGGTTCTAACAGACGCTCCGGCCGACCGATCCCTGCTCAGCATTCCCCTGGGTTTCACGCATCTGAGTTTCCAGGGCTGGGGTTCCTCGCTGATCGCCGGAGCGGCCACGCTGGCCTGCATGATCCTGCCGGTGATCATCACCGCGTCGGAAGAGTCGCTGAAAGCGGTGCCGCAGGGATTCCGCGAGGCCTCGCTGGCCCTCGGTGCCACCCGCTGGCAAACGATTCGGAAGTCCGTGCTGCCCTTCGCCTTGCCTGGCATCCTGACCTCCTCGGTGCTCTCGCTGGCCCGCGCCGCTGGAGAAACCGCGCCGATCATGTTCACGGCCGCCGTGGCCGCGAAGGATGATCTCCCGTGGCAGGGAGCAGAGGGTCCGCTCGGCATGCTCACCGGTCAGGTGCAGGCCTTGCCTTATCACATCTACACCCTCGCCGCCCGCATCCCGACTTCGGAATACACCGAACGAGCCCAGTTCGGTTCGGTCTTCGTGTTCCTTCTGATGATCTTCCTGTTCTCCGCAGCCTCCGTGGTGCTGCGCAACCGCGTCCGTTCGAAACTGAAATGGTGAGCGACCCCGTCCAGTCTGAGGTCTCCGCGATCGAGATCGAAAACCTCCGCTTCAGCTACGGCGCGAAGGAGGTGATCCACGACGTCAGCCTTTCGATCCCTGCCAACCAGATCACCGCCTTCATCGGACCCTCCGGGTGCGGCAAATCGACCCTGCTGCGCTGCCTGAACCGCATCAACGACCGCATCCCCGGGGCGGCGGTCACCGGCGGCTCGATCAGGATCGGCGGCATCGACATCTCGCGGCCCGATCTTGATCTTCAGGTGCTGCGCCGTCGAGTGGGCATGGTGTTCCAGAAGTGGAATCCCTTTCCCAAGTCGATCTACGACAACATTGCCTACGGCCTCCGCATCCACGGCGAAACGAACCGCAAGGTGCTCGATGAAACGGTGGAGCACAGTCTTCGCGTCGTGGCGCTTTGGGACGATGTGAAGGATCGCTTGAAGACGAGCGCCTTTGGTCTTTCCGGTGGCCAGCAGCAGCGGCT
>JAIXVN010000262.1 GCA_027483005.1 Verrucomicrobiaceae bacterium | reverse complement strand
TTGGCGGCGAAAATGCAGGGGCCGGGAGTGAACATGGCGCATGCGATGCGGGAGTGGATCAAGCGCCCTTTCCCCGCAGGATGGGAGCATGTGGCGGACTACCCATACTTTTCGATGGGGCCGCTGCTCAATCTCAAGGCGATGAGGGAATCCGGGACATGGGAGAAGCTTCTGGCTGCCCATGCCTCTTTCGGGGCGGATGAACAACTTTCGCTCACCGCCGCCACTGATGGACGGACCATCGGGTTTGACCGAAAGTGGAATCTTTTTCCGAAGTCAGACATCCACGGTGACGAGGTGCCGGAAGGCGTGATCCATTGGCTCGGCTGGCCGAAGCCCTGGCACAAGGGAGCGAAGGTCTGGCGGCCGGACATCTGGGAATCCGAGTGCTCAAGCTGGGAGCACCTGAAAACGGGCCTCTGGCGGAAGCCGGTGGCGATCGAGGTGGAGCCGGAGGATTACCAGTCCATGCGGGCCTTGGCCCGGCGGGGATGGAAGGTTCTGAGAATTGCGGATTGTGAATTGGGGATTGCGGATTCGATTGGGGAGAAGTTTCCCGATTTGAGAACGATCGGCGCAACGGCAGCGGATTTTCGTCGGGCTTGGGCAGAGGAGGAAGTGGACAGCGTGAGGCTGGGGCAGTGGGTGGAGGCGGCGGATTGGTTGGAAGGCTGTGAAACTCTTCCGGCCTACTTGGTGCTGCGTGGCGAACTGGAGGCTTGGGAAGTGGATCAGGTTCGGGAGCTGGGATACTCCATGGAATTCCGTCTGATGATCCAGGAGTGGCCTACAGGTGGTCCGCTGCCGAGGGCGCTGGATTATGTGGACGGCGTGCCGGGTTTGGGAGTGAAAGCAGGTGAAGAACTTTATCTGAAGCTGGATGTCGGATTGAAACAGGGCCTGCCGTCAACGGCCCTCAAGCGCAAAAGGCAACGCCTTCCGGAGCCGAAGAAGATCGGTGTGGCGATCATCGCTACTGCCAACTACCGGGTGTTTGCAGGCCCCTTGATCCGCTCGATCCGTCGGAACTTCCTGCCTGGACATGAGGTGACGGTGTTTCTTTTCACGGATGGAGACTACGCACCCGCCCCCGGCCTGAAGGTGATCCAGGTGGAGCACTCCGCTTGGCCGGGCATGGCGATCCGACGCTACCCGATCTTCCGCGAGCATGAAGCGGAGTTCGGAGAAATGGACTACCTCTATTACCTGGATGCCGACATGCGGGTGACCATGCAGGTGGGGGATGAGATTCTTGGTGATCTCGTCGGGGTGATTCATCCAGGCTTCCACGACAAGACGAGACAGCAGTTCACCTACGAGAGTCGGTCTGAGTCCACCGCTTTCATTTCTCCAAACGAGGGCAGCCATTACTTCTGTGGCGCGTGCCAAGGTGGAACGACGGCAGAGTATCTGAAGGCGGTGCGGCACATGGCGGAGAAGATTGACGAAGACGACCGGAACGGAATCGTCGCGCGCTGGCATGATGAGTCCCACTGGAACCGTTATCTGATCGATCACCCCCCGAGCCTGGTCCTTTCGCCCTCGTATTGCTGCTATCCCGACGGGCGTTCGGCGGAGTTTGAGCCGAGGATTTCCGTGGTGCTGAAGGATGCGGCCATCATGAGGAAGTGATCATCCGTGTGAGCTTATCGCCTTTCTTGTCCATCTCCACTTTGTTCTGATTGGGGTGAACGCCCCCTTTCCTTTGTTTCTCAGGCGACCTGTTAGAGATTTCCCTTTCTCAACTCAGAAACCGCATGATCCACCGCGCGGGCGGTGAGGGCCATGTAGGTCAGCGAGGGATTGGTGCAGCCGGCGGAGGTCATCGCGGAGCCATCGGTGCAGAAGACATTCGGCGCGCCCCAGACCTGGTTGTGCGGATTGAGCACGGATTGCTTCGGGGAGCTGCCCATGCGTGCGGTTCCCATTTCATGGATCCCGAGGCCGAGCGAGGGCGCGTCGTTGTTGCTGGTGATGTTCTTCGCCCCGAGTGCCTCGAGCATTTCGATCGCGTCGTTCTTCATGTCGATGCGCATGCGGACCTCGTTGTCCTTGTAGCCCGCGTTCGCGACGACGAGCGGCAGTCCCCATTTGTCCTTCTTGTCGGGGTGCAGCGAGATGCGGTTGTCCTCATAGGGCAACCATTCGCCGAAGCCACCCATGTAGAGCGACCACGGGCCGAAAGAGGTGAACTCCTTCTTGAAGTCCTCGCCGAAGCCATCGATCTGTCGCGACCAGCCCTGACGCAGGCCGCCGCCCTGATAGCCGTAGCCGCGGAGATAGTCCTGGTTCGGCTTTTCTGTGTGGTTGCGGAAACGCGGAATGTAAAAGCCGTTCGGACGTCGCCCGAAGGTGGTCTTGTCGGGATGGGTCTCCAGGATGCCACCGGCTCCGACGCCGAGATGGTGATCCATCAGGTAGCCGCCGAGCGAGCCGCTCTCGTCCATGCCGTTGGGGAAACGCTTCGACTTCGAGTTCATCAGGATCGAGGTCGAGGGAATGGTCGAGGCATTCAGGAAGATGATCTTCGCGAAAAACTCGGTGGTCTCCATCGTGAGTTCATCGATGATTTGGACGCCGACGGCCTTGTTCGTTTCATCGTCGAACAGGATCGAATGGACGATCGAGTGCGGCCGCAGGGTCATCTTTCCGGTCAGCTCGGCGGCCCGCAGGGTGGCGGACTGGCTGCTGAAATAGGCGCCGAACGGACAGCCGCGCATGCAGAGATTGCGATACTGGCAGGAGGCGCGACCGAGCTTGATCTGCTCCTCGGTGGGCGCGGTGAGATGGGCGGCGCGTCCCGGGATGACCTTTCGGCCGGACCATTTCTTTTCGACCGCGCTTTTCAGATCGAGTTCGACGGGGGTGAGGCCCATGGGAGGCTGGAAGATGCCGTCGGGCAGGATGTCGAGACCTTCCTTCGAGCCGCTGATGCCGGCGAAGCGTTCGACGTAGTCATACCAGGGCGCGAGGTCCTTGTAGCCGATCGGCCAGGGGATCGAGATGCCCTCTTTGGCGTTGGCCTCGAAGTCGATCGGACTGAGCCGGTAGGATTGTTTTCCCCAGGTGATCGAGCGGCCGCCCTTGTGATAGCCGCGCATCCAGTCGAATCGCTTTTCCTCAATGTAGGGATGCTCGAGATCGTTGACGAAGTACTGGCCGTGGCCGGGCTTGACGGTGTAGCCGGTGCGGTTCTGGACCTTCTGCTTCGCGAGCATGTCGCGCGAGGTCATGTTCTGGTGCTGAAGCTGCCAGGGCGCGGAGTTGGTGGTGGAGTAGCCGGCGATGTGCTCGACGTCGCGACCGCGTTCAAGCACCAGGGTCCTGAGGCCCTTTTCGGTAAGCTCCTTGGCGGCCCAGCCACCGGAGATGCCCGAGCCGACGACGATGGCATCGAAGGTGTGTTCGGCCTTGCCTTTGAGAGTGAGGTTCATGGGTGATGGCGGAAAGGGTTCAGATCGGGTAGGCCTTCTGGCCGGGTTTCAAGGGCATGGCGGGTTCCCAGCGGCCCGGGACGAGCTGGAAGTCGAAGGCTTTCGTGGCACCGAGTTCGGAACTGGCGTAGGTGAACTTGGTGAGGTCCTTGAACTTCCGGATGAAGCTGCCCTGGCCGCCGTTTTCCTTCTTCGACTCCTGCTCCAGCGCGGTGAGCAGCTTGATGCGCTGCTCGGTGCTGAGCTCTGCGAATGGCTTTTGAAATGCCGTGGCCGAAAGGGATTCGATCGTGGCCAGACCCCCGGTGATCAGCTTCTGGTCCGCCTCGTTGAAACAGTCCTGAACGATCAGCTCGATCCACCCGGGAACGCCGGCCTCGATCGCGCCCGGGGTATCGGTGCGCGGGATGATCGTTTCCGAGATCACCCCGATGAGCTTGCGCTGAGGCTCGGAGAAGAACTTCAGCTTCGTCGCATCAAGCGGCGCGGCCATTTGCGCGAAGACGCTCTCAGGCAAGGCGAGCGAGCCGCCGAGCGAGAGTGCCATGACTTTCATCCATTCCCTGCGTTCCATGAGTGTTGTTGGGTTCAGTTCTTTTGGTCGAGGTTGGCCTGCATCTCGGCGTCGGTCGGCGTTTTGGAAACGATTCCTCCCGATGGCACCTCGAGGCCGGAGATCCAGAGGATCGCGTTGAGCACCACGCGACGGTGGTTGTCGTTCTGCCAATTCCGGTGGAAATGTCCGCCGGTGAAGCCGAAGGAACGGCCCTTGCCCACCGATTCGGAGCGATCAAATGCCCACATCACGTGCTGGGGTTCCTTGTTCGCGACAGCGGCCCTCACTGTCGGATTCCCGGAGTGCGCGCCATCCGGGCGTGACATGGTTTCCGCAGGAGGCACGTCAGTCAGGATCGGAGTGACCCCCTTCATCTGCTCAGGAAAACGCATGTGGAAGTACCACTCGTCGAGCATGCTGAAGTCCACCACACCTCGGGCGATCGGATGTTCCGGCAGCTTGAAATGGGCGGTCCAGTGGGGGTTCACCGACCAGTTCGACTCGAAGTATCCACCCAGCAGGCTGACGAAGGTGTCACCCGGCTCGCCTTTCGGAATCTCCACCGCGTAGTGGATGCAGCCGAGGCCGACGCCCTCCTTGGCAAGGCGCTTCAAGGAATCCAGATGCTGGAGTGCCGGATGACCCCCTCCACCATCGGAGTAGATCACCACCGCCGCTGCGCCTTTGAAAACCGACTCGTCCGCGGGCCAGCCGTTCTCAGTGACCACCGCCTGGACCGGGAGGCCGCTCTTGTTCAGATGATCGGAAAGCAGCAGGCTGCCGGCCCGGTGTTCATGCTGGCCCGGAGGATGGCTTGGGCGACCGGCGACGAAGACGATCTTCTTTCCCGCCGCCTCAACGGCATCGGACTCAGCCACCAAACAGGCACTCAGGGAAAAGACGAGGGAAAGGAGGGATCGGAAGGTTCTCATGCAACTTTTGCGAAGCTCCCCTACCCTACGTCCAACGATGCTCCGGACAATCGCGTTTTTCATCAGGTCGATCCCGCCCGAAATCCGGCATGGAAAAGGTCGGCGATTGACGCTAGGCTTCATTCCTTGAGTCTTGCACGCATCCTCCCTCCGCTCTTGCTGCTGGCCCCTCTTTCCCAGGGCGTCGGCTTCCGGCTTGCCACCTACAATGTCGGTGCCC
>JAIXVN010000143.1 GCA_027483005.1 Verrucomicrobiaceae bacterium | reverse complement strand
CTCAAGGTTCTCGCGTTTTCCGGTCCCTTCAGTGGGGCGATGTTCGCGGTGAACGCCGCCCTGCGCGGGGCGGGGGACACGCGGACGCCATTTCTTTCGATGGTGGTGGTGAATGTGGTGAACATGGTGATGAGTTCGCTGCTGGTCTTCGGCCTCGCGCCATTCGGTGGCCATGGCATCGCCGGCATCGCGGCAGGGACGGTGTGTGGCTGGATCGCAGGCTGCCTGACCGCCGTGCTGATGCTGGGGCACGGCCGCAGCGAGGGACTGCGGTGGTCGCGGATCTCACTTTCGCCGAGCTGGCAGACGATGAAGCGCATCCTGCGGGTGGGAGCTCCGCAGTCGTTGGAGATCCTGGTGATGTGGTTGATCCACGCCTATGGCATCCATGTCATCGCCAACATCCAGGATGGCGGCACGTTGGGCGCGCACTTTCTTGCGATCCGGGTGGAGTCGATGAGCTTCCTGCCGGGTTTCGCGATCGCCACGGCGTCGGCGGCGCTGGTCGGTCAGTATCTGGGCGCGGGGTCGAAGGGGATGGCGGTGAAGGCGGCGAGGCTGTGCTGGAAGATCGGGGTGGGGCTGATGAGCTTGATCGGACTTTCGTTCATCTTTTTCCGCTACCAGCTGATCGAGTTCATGGCGCCTGGCAGCGGGCTGCATGCCGACCTCGCCGCGCCGCTGATGATCGTTTCCGCGCTGACCCAGCCGTTCTTCGCCACGTGCATCATCCTGAAAACCTCGATGCGCGGGGCCGGGGCGACGAGTTCGGTGATGCAGTGGTCCTTCGGCAGCATGTTCTTCTATCGCGTCGGCGTGTTGTGGTGGTTCTTCAACCACGGTGGCATCTCGTTGACGCAGGTGTGGATCGTGCTCGGGCTGGATCTTTTCACCCAGTCGATCGCGTTTTCCTGGCTCCACTTCCGCGGGCGCTGGCTGGATGCAAAGGTGTGAGAGGATTTCGGGTCAATCCATCTCCATAGCGATGTTGCTCAGTGACCTGATTCGATCTCAGGGTCAGCTGGAGAACGACCGTCAATCCCCCTGCAATGCCTTTTCTTCCGTTTCGAATCTGGTGCCTGGAGTTCAGTGCTTGGTCCTGGTGTCGACGATGATCGTCACCGGACCGTCATTGACCAAAGCCACCTTCATGTCCGCGCCGAAGACTCCTCGTCCCACGGGCTTTCCAAGTGCGACTTCCATCAACTCGCAAAACGTTTCATAGAGCGGCTCCGACACCTCCTGTCTCGCGGCCCGCAGGAAGGATGGACGGTTTCCCTTCCTCGTCGATGCATGCAGGGTGAACTGGCTGACCACGATCAAGTCACCATCCTTGTCCCGCACCGAAAGATTCATCTTGTCCTCCGTGTCGGAGAAGATCCGCATCCCCGCCACCTTGGCCGCCAGCCACTCGGCGTCCTCCGCCACATCCCCTTCTTCCACGCCCAGAAGCACCAGCAGCCCGGCCCCGATCGCGGAGACCTTGCTCTCCCCGATCGTCACTGAAGCCTCAGACACCCGTTGGATCACCGCACGCATGGGGGAACGATGAGGTCCCCGACCACTCGTTCCAGCGAAATCCTTCCTGCTCATCATCGCGAAGCACTGCCGCCCCAGCCGCATTGAAGACTCCGACTGGGCCTCGACGGACCGCGGATACCGATGCTCGGCCAGTGGATCGCACCACATGGCCAGCACCGCGCATGATCGGGCGCGGCTCCTGGCTTCTGCCTGAAGGGGCCGCGCCTTCGCGTGAAACTTTTCAAGCCTCCAGGATCTGGTCCAGCACGTATGGCAGGATCCCTCCGGCGACGTAGTAGTCCACTTCGGCCGGGGTATCGAGACGCACCTTGAGCGGGATTTCGAAGCTGCTGCCGCCGCTGTGGACCACGAGCGTCGCGGTCTGCATCGGCTTCAGCTCACCGTCGATGCCGGTGATGTCGAAGGTGGCGTCGACGAGGCCCTTGACCTTGTCGTAGTCAGCGACGTCGGCGAAGTTCAGCGGAAGCACGCCCATGCCGATCAGGTTGGAGCGGTGGATGCGCTCGAAGGACTTCGTCACCACGGCGCGGACGCCGAGGAGGCGGGTGCCCTTGGCGGCCCAGTCGCGGCTGGAGCCCATGCCGTAGTCTTCGCCGCCGATGATGATCAGGTTCGTGCCATCGGCCTGGTAGGCGAGGGAGGCGTCGTAGATGAAGGTCGGTGTGCCGGCGGTGGAGCTGATGGCGGTATCGGGCGCGGAGACCTCGCGGTTTCCGAAATAGATCGTGTAGCCGCCCTCGATCCCGGGGCACATCTGGTTCTTGATCCGGACGTTGGCAAAGGTGCCGCGGGTCATGACGCGGTCGTTGCCACGACGGGCACCGTAGGAGTTGAACTCGGCCTTCGGCACGCCCTTTTCGATGAGGTGCTTGCCCGCAGGCGAGGTCGGCTTGATGGCTCCGGCGGGGGAGATGTGGTCGGTGGTGACCGAGTCCCCGAAGATGCCAAGCGCACGGGCGTTGGTGATGTTTCCGAGGACCGTGGCTCCGGTTTCGAAGAACGGGGGCGATTGGATGTAGGTCGAGTCGAGGTCCCACGAGTAGGTGGCACCGGTCGAGCTGGCGACCTTGGCCCACTTCGGATTGGCGGAGTCGAGATCGCCGTAGAGCGTCTGGTAAACGGCGGGCTTCAGCGCGGCGGAGAGCTCGGCCTTGATTTCGGCCTGGCTGGGCCAGATGTCCTTGAGGAAGGCCGGATTTCCATCCTTGTCGTTGCCGATCGGCTCGGTGGTGAGGTCGATGTCAACACGACCCGCAAGGGCGTAGGCGACCACGAGCGGCGGGCTCATCAGGAAGTTGGCCTTGATCGAACCATGGACGCGGGCCTCGAAGTTGCGGTTGCCGGAAAGCACTGACGCGCAGACGAGGTCACCTTCCTTGATCGCGCCTTCGATGGCGGGATGGAGCGGACCGGAGTTGCCGATGCAGGTGGTGCAGCCGTAGCCGACGGTTTCGAAGCCGAGGGCATCGAGTTCCTTCTGGAGGTCGGTGGCGTTGAGGTAGTCGGTGACGACACGCGAACCTGGGGCGAGCGAGGTCTTCACGTAAGCAGGCACCTTCAGGCCGAGGGCGTTCG
>JAIXVN010000188.1 GCA_027483005.1 Verrucomicrobiaceae bacterium | reverse complement strand
TGCTCGCCCCTGGCTCGTGGGTGGGGTGCGGGGGGGCAGGCGAAGACGGGGAGCGGGCCTGCTGCGGTAAAGCTCCGAAGGCCGGGGACGCTCCAGAGACGGACTGGGGCAGGATGCTCCAGCCACCTCGCGGTTTCCCTCTTCTCTTCGCTGAACACTGCTGAACACTTCCACCTTCTCTTCCCTGGCCCCTCAATCTCCCCTACAACGGCACCTCGTGGTAATCGAGCGCCCACTCCTTCATGTAGCGGACCTGGACCGGGGCGATGCGGTAGATGATGAGCTCGGGGTTGTCGAGGGAGCCGAGGTAGGCGCGGAGGAGCGGGCTGTGGTTCCAGATGTCTTCGAGCAGCGGTCGGTCGCTGAGGACGGAGGCGATGCCGGTGATGCGGACCTGGTCGTGCTCGTCGCTGGTGTAGCAGAGCTCGACGCGTGGGTTGACCGCGATCTGGGCGGTCTTGCCGTAGCCGCGGAGGTTGGCGACATAGACGGTGAAGCCGTCGGTCCTGACCGGGGAAACGGGGCGGACGCGCGGCTGGTCGCCCTCGATGGTGGCGAGGACCGGAAATTTCGCGGCCTTCATGGTGGCCTGCGCCAGTTCCGGGAGTTGGGCTGGGTCGATCGGATCGGGTTTGGGCGCAGCCATGATGGTGGTTCAGGTGAGGGGTGGTGGAGCGCTGGGCGGCCTGTGGGTTTCCGGCTGGCCGGCGATCAGTTGGGCGAGGAGTTCGCCTCCGCGCGGGAGCACGGTGAGCCGCGCGCCGCTGCCGATGACTTTCTGGGTTTCCAGAATCTCGAACATGGCCTCGGCCACGTCGTTGTCTTCTGAAATCTGCTGCAGGGCCTCGCCGACGATCTGCGGGCGGATGGCGGCGGCCTTCGCGAACTCGACGGCGGCCTGTCGCTCGGCGGTGCTGGTGATGATGCTGACCTGGTTGGCGCCGTCCTGCTTGATGGCGGAGGTGACCTGGCGGAGGCGGTTCACGACCTTGCTCTCGATCTGGCGGATCATGCCGATGTCGCGGAAGTGGACCTTGCGGATGTAGATCGAGCCGAGCTTGTAGCCCCACTCATGGGATTTCGGGGAAACCTCGTTGCGGACGTTGTCGCTCATCGCGTGGCGGTTCACCATCATCAAGGCGAGCGGCATGTTGCTGAGGCAGCGGACGGCGGAGTTGCTGACGTTGGCGGAAAGCGAGCCACGCGGGTCGCTGTTCTTGAAAAGATACGCGACGGGATCGCTGATGAACATCTCGTGCCAGAGGCCGATGCCCATCGGGGCGCCTTCCTCGGAGTTCACCGGCTGGCTGCGGAGGTATTCCTGGTCGAGCCGCATGTCGAGGATGTGGCACTTGCCGAGCCAGTTCACGATGAAGGCGGCAGGCCCGAGCTTGAAGGGCAGGATGTGCAGGCCGGGCTCGTCGAGGGTGGCGAGCACCTTTCCGAAGAGGACGTAAACGTTGCACTGGCGCTCATGGACGATCGCATACAGGCCGAGCATGCGGGCGATGCCGAAGAGGATGGGCAGGGCGATGAAGCAGCCGACAAACGTGCCGGCGGCGGCGATGAGGAAGCTGGTCATTTCCTTGATTCCACGAATACTTGTTGGGCCTTCTCGAAGAGGGCGAGGCGGACGTTGCGGACGTAGGCACGGAGGGCCTCGCTGCCGCGTGATTTCAGATCGACGAGCTGGGTGGCGAGTCGGGTGAGCGGCTCGACCTCGGCCTGGGCGCGGAGGGTTTCAATTTCCACGGCGCGTTTCGACTGCACGATCTTCTGGTCGGCGGAGGCCTGGGCGAGCGAGATGTCGGACGAGACCTGGTTGTAGGCGGTGTTGATCGCGGCGAGGGCGGACTCGACTTCCGGTGGCGGGTCGATGCCGGTGATCAGGGTGGCATCGAGCACCATCCCGTATCGCGCGGCGGACGAGAGGCACTCGCGGTCCATGTGCTCGTTGAGGTCGCGCAGGTTCTTGCGGAGGTCGTTGATGGAAATCCCGATGACGGCGGCGCTGTCAGGCTCACCTTCCTCGGCAGGGACGGGTGGGGCCTCGAAGTTGGCGATGCGCTCGCGCAGCACCGAGACAAAGTAGCCCATCACGTGGGCGAAGGGGTTCTTGATGCCGAAGAGGAAGGCGTAGAGGTTGCGGTCGGCCACGCGATAGCGGATCTGGCCTGTTAGACCGGTGTTGAGCTGGTCCTTGGTGACGGCTTCGAGCATCGTGCCGTTGTAGTTGGCGGAGGGGTCCTCGGGGTCCCAGGCCATGTTGACCGTTTCCGTGGCGATCGAGATCTTGTGGATCCGTTCCCAGGGCCATTTGAAATACGGGCCACCGGGCATGATCACGCGGACCTGAGGGTAGCAGTAGCGCTGCTTCTGGTCGTCATTGAGCATTTCGGAGATCGGGTCGTCGAGCGTGGTCAGCTCGCCGAGCCGCTCCGCGCGACCGAAGCTGGTTTTCACCGCGCGTTCATTTTGATCGACCGTGTAGATGCCTGCGACGAGGTATCGCATCAGGAACCACACGACGAAGCCGAAGAGACAGCCTAGGATGATGGGCATGAGGAATGGTTTGGAACCGCTCGCAGACTTGCGGGTGGCGTCACCTTTGCCAAGTAGAACCGTGAGGAGAGAATGTAGCGGTGGCCATCCGCCGTTTCGGTCACGAGATCCCGTCACCGTGCGTGCCTGGCGGGATGTCCACGTGGATCGGGCGCGAACGAATTTCAATTTGCAGTCACTTGAACCACTCGCTCAGCGGCAGGCGCAGGAACAGCATCGAGCCGCTGCCTTCGTAGATCAGGCCGAGGTGAGCGTCGTCCGCGATGGTGAGGCAGGAATAGCCGAAGCAGCCGCGCGAATCGTAGAGGCGGTGTTCCTTTTCCGGCCAGCTCATCGCCTGATCGCGTGACAGTTTCACGGTCATCTGATGCCGGCCATCGGTGGCATTGGGGTTCGAGAAAAAGATCAGATCGCCATGCTTCGGGTGCTGCCAGCGGAAGAGGCTGCCCATGCAGACCGGCTCGCGCAGGGCCTTGCGGTCGGTGGGGTGGAGGGTCCAGGTTTTGCCGAGATTCTTGGTCACCGCGATGGTGCGCGAGCCACCGCGGTCGTCGCGGCAGTTGATCATGATCGAACCGTCGGCGAGCTGGATGACCTGCGACTCGGTGGTGGAGATCTTCACGCCGGTGCCGACGTGCCAGGTTTCGCCGCGATCCTTCGACCAGATCAGCGTGGAGAACGGCTTGCCCTGGGTCTCGCCGCCATCGGCCGAGCGGAACTGCGCGGGCATGACCAGCGTGCCGTCCTTGAGGGTGATGCCGGCTCCGGGGCCTTGGAGGAAAAGCCGCCACGCGGGGTCCTTGAGGTCTTTTGTTAGATTTCGCGGCTTCGACCAGGTGAGGCCGTCGTCATCGCTGAAGGTCATCATGACCTGGCCCGTTTCGGTTTCGGAAAGGCCCGGCCGAGAGCCATGCCAGCCCAACTTTCCATGGCTCCACGAGCCCGCGATCCAGATGCGTCCGGTGACTTCATCGACCAGCGTGCAGGGATCGCCCACGCCATCGAAGGCGAAGGCCGGGTCCCTTCCCATGTCGAGCGCGATCCTCATCGGCTCCCAGTTTCGTCCGCCATCGGTGGAGCGGGAAACACCGACGTCGATGTCCGCAGGAAGATCGACCGCGTTCTTGTAACGAATGTCATAGACCGCGAGCAGGCTGCCCTTTTTGGTGCGGACCAGACCTGGAATGCGGTAGGCCTTCGATCCATCGTCGCCGGGCAAACGGATCGCCACGCCAATGCGCTGCGAGCCTTCGGGCGAGGCGATCTTTGGGGTGAGTTCCTTGCCCGCCACCTTGATGCGGAACAGCGAGGCATCGATCCGGCCATCGATCGAGGCGGTGGCTTTCAGGGTCGGGGAAATCCAGAACCAGTTCTCGCCCGGCTGGAGTTCGTGGTTGCAGCTCAGGGAAATCTTTCCATCGGTGCGGTTGGATTCGGCGATGAGCTGCGTGCCCTCGTCATCCGGCTCCGGGCTGCCGGCGAAGACCTTCAGGCTTTCGACATCGGTCGGCGTGGTGGTGCCATCGAGGCTGAGTTCGAGGCCCTCCAGTTTCGCGGTGCCCTCGCTGCCTTTCACGTCGATCCTGAATCCGAGCACGGGATTGAACGTGGCTCGCACCATTGCGGGGCAGACCGGCTGGGTCGTTTCCACCAGCGTGGCGACCATCGGGCCGGGTTCGGTGAGCATCACGTCATCGAGCAGCACGCCGCCATCGGCATCCGACTTGCAGTGAAAGCGCAGGGCCTGGGTGCCGGCGGGAAGCTTGAGCCGGAGATTCGCCAGGAAGCCACCGACCTTGATCTCGTCCTTGGCTGCGCGATGGATCTCCTTCCATGCACTGCCAACCTTGGCCTCGATCGTGAACTCGAAGGGCTCGCGCTTCGTCCAGCGTTCGGCGAAAAAGGTCAGCCCGGTGCCCTCGGTGGCCGGGCTTTTCAACTCGAGCACGACCGAGCCATCGCCCTTGCCGTTGAGGCGCAGCGAGTGGTTGCCGCTGTGGCCGCGATTGCTCTGGATGCTGGCCTGATCTGCAGCGGCCGACCAGGTGCCGATGCTGGTCTTCAGCGAAGTCACGGCACCGGAAGCCGTTTCAAAGGACTCCGCGCAGACGGGTCCGGCGCTGAGGAGGAGGAAAAGGGGCAGACGTTTCATGGCGTTGGCGTGAGTGAGGAGGAGTAGCGCAGTCCGGTGGTATCGCCGACCGGGGCGAAGGTGAACATCCATTTCCAATCGCTCTTGCGATGCGGAATCTTCAGCAGGATCTCGTTCCATCCCTGCTTGAGATGGATCGTGGAAGGCGGTCGGAAAAAGTAGTCCTCATCGGTGAAAGGGATCTCGTTGCTGGCGATCGGGACGCCCGGGTTCTTCCACACAGGCGGTGCGACCAGGCTTCCGTTGACGCGGATCCACGGCTTCGTCTGGTGCCACTCGCCCTGGGCGGCAGTCGGTCCGCCACGACGGTCGGAGCGGGAGGTGCCGGAAAAGCCGATCCAGGCCGGCATGTCCTGCTCCTTCGGCGACCAGACCTGGGTCAGCGCATAACAAGTGCCCTCGCCTTCCTTCACCAGTCCACCGAAGCCGAAGAAGTGCTTGAGATGGACCGTGGCCCCGGCGATGTCGCGATTCATCCATTCGAAGGTCCGACCTTCCAACAAGTACGACGCTTCCAGTTTCTTCTCGATGGGAAACTCCTTCAATACGTCGCCACCGTTCGGAAAGGGACCGATGATCCTCCAGCGGTGATCGGTTTGCTTGACGTAGGGAAAGTCCCTGCCGGCGAAGAAGCGCTGCTTGTGGTCGAGCAGGCGACCCTCGAACTCCCTGAAGCGCTCGAACTCCCTGGTGTCCGGTGCCGGGAGATTTCCCCAGTAGGCCTCCTTGTCATCGACGGGCACACCACGCCAGAGCGACTCGGCGAAGGTGACGATGCCGGGATAAATCGGGTTCTGCTTGAGCTGGTCACGCTCGTTCTCGATCCGGATGTCCGGCCAGGAGCAGAGGATGCCGCCGCGGGCACGGGCGTCACCCTGCGGCTGGCGGCAGGACTGCTGGAAGAACTGGCAACTGACCGCGTCGAAGGCGTCCATGTGGTTGAGGTAGGTCGAGCGCGAGTCGATGAACGGGTTTTCCTTCAGCGGATTCGCACGGGCCCAGAGCTGGGTGATGCGCTTCTTGTCGGCGGGATCCTCGAGGCCACCGCGCCAGCCGATCACCTCGCGGCCCAGGCTGCGGACGTGGGCGGCCATTTCCGGCAGGAAGGAGGCATCGACCTTCTCGGCCGGGCCGCGCACCTCATCGGTGCCGAGGTGGATGAAGGGCATTTCCTCCGGCGTGGCGAGCGAGGCCATTTCTGTTAGAAGCTCCTTGAGGATCTTCCGCGTCTCCGGGGCATTCATCGAGGTGATGCCGAGGGCCTTGCGGAAGGCCTCGCTGTGGCCGGGCATGTCCATCTCCGGGACCAGCGTGATGCCCCGCTCGCGACAGAACT
>JAIXVN010000426.1 GCA_027483005.1 Verrucomicrobiaceae bacterium | reverse complement strand
GGAGCAAAAACGAAATCGACCGCTTCATCGCCGCCCGGCTCGATCTTGAAAAACTCCAGCCCGCCCCACCTGCCGATCCCGAACGCTGGCTGCGCCGGATCAGCTTCGATCTAACAGGCCTGCCGCCCGAGCAGAAGGATCTCGACGCCTTTCTCGCCGACAAGTCACCCGACGCCCGCGAACGCGCCGTGGATCGACTCCTCGCCTCGCCCCGCTATGGCGAGAAAATGGCGGTCGATTGGCTCGACGTCGCACGCTATGCCGATTCCTTCGGCTACCAGTCCGACCTTGATACCAACGCCTGGCCCTACCGCGACTGGGTCATCAGCGCCTTCAACCAGAACCTGCCCTGGGACCAGTTCATCACCTGGCAGCTCGCCGGAGACCTGTTGCCAAATCCAACCCGCGAGCAACTCATCGCCACCGCCTTCAACCGCATCCACCGCAAGACCCAGGAAGGCGGCAGCGTCGAGGCCGAGTTCCGCCAGGAGGGCATTGCCGACCGCGTCCACACCGTCGGAACCGCCTTCATGGCCCTGACCTTCGAGTGCACCCGCTGCCATGACCACAAGTATGATCCGCTCACCATGAAGGATTACTACTCGATGGGGGCCTTCTTCAATTCCATCGACGAATGGGGCCTGCTGCACGGCACCGGATCGATCCAGCCGAATCCCTGCCTCTTTCTAACAACTCCCCAGCAGGACGGCGCGATGGCCGAACAATCCGCCGCCATCTCTGCGGCGGAAAAGGCGATCAACGATCAGGTCACCGCGCGCGAGGCAGCCTTCCAGGCCTGGCTCGCCGCTCCAACCGCAGACTCGGTGGATCTCAGCGGCTCCTTCGATCTCGATGCGGCCGACAACGACAGTTTCACCAACGCCATCGATCCGAACCGCCCGGGGAAATCCAACGCCAAGAACACGCTCGTGCCGGGACATCGCGGGCAGGCACTTTCCTTCACCGGCGACGATCCGCTTTCCCTCGGCAAGCATCAGGCCTCCAACTGCGAGGACAGCCTCTCGGTCTCCTTCTGGCTGAAGCCCGCTGAGCAGGCCAAGCGCACCCTCGTCTTTCACGACAGCTCCGGCTACGACCCGGGCTACAATGGCTTCGAGTTGCTCTACGAAGACGGTCGCCTGCGCTGGATGGTCTCGCGCGAGTGGCCCGGCAACTGCATCGCCATCCGCAGCAAGGACCTCGTGCCCGTCAACCAATGGACCCACATCAGCGTCAGCTACGATGGCTCTTCGAAGGCCGCCGGGCTGAAGCTTTACCTCAATGGCAGCGAGGCAGCGGTCGAAATCGTCCGCGATCACCTGACCCGCAACGGCGGCAGCGGACCGGGCGTCACCTTCGGCGAACGAGTCCGCGACTCCGGCCTGCGCAATGGTGCCGTCGATGATGTCCGGATCCACACCCGACCGATCAGCGCGCTCGAGGTCAAGGCCCTGCATGCCGACAAGCCGCTCTCCGAAATCATCGCTTCAACTCCTCGCGATGAAGCAGGTCTCGCCTTGCTGCGTGGCTACTATCTTTCCGCCGTCGATCCCGAGATCCGCAAGGCCACGGCCGACCTCCGCCTCCTCCGCCAGAAGCTGCGTCAGACCGTGGATGGCGTGCGTGAGATCCCCGTGATGAAGGAAATGCCAGAGGCCCGGCCAGCCTGGATTCTGGATCGTGGAGCCTATGACCGCCCGATCGGAGAGCCCGTCGGACGCAGCACTCCCGCCGCACTGCCACCGTTCCCGAAGGACCAACCGATGAATCGCCTCGGCCTCGCCCGCTGGCTCACGGAGCCAAGTCATCCGCTCACCGCCCGCGTCCAGGTCAACCGCGTCTGGCAGCATTTCTTCGGACGCGGTCTGGTCGCCACCACCGAAAACTTCGGCTCGCAAGGGGAAGCACCGTCCCATCCGGAACTGCTCGACTGGCTGGCGCGCGATTTCATTTCCCACGGCTGGGACTTGAAACGCCTCTGCCGTCAAATCGTGCTAAGCGCGACCTACTCCCAGGACTCGAAGGCCTCCAAGGAACTTCGCGCCAGAGACCCCGCCAACCTCCTCCTCGCCCGCGGCCCGGCCAAGCGGCTTTCCGGTGAGGATCTGCGCGATCAGGCCCTCGCCCTTTCCGGCCTGCTTCAGCCCACGGTCGGCGGACCTCCGGCCAAACCCTACCTGCCCGACTCCGCCAGTTGGAAAGTCCTCAACAGCTTCGTGCCCGACTACAAGCGCGACCCCGCCCCCGGCATCTATCGCCGCAGCCTCTACAGCTTCTGGCGGCGCACCGCCCCACCGCCCGGCATGCTGGCCTTCGATGTGCCCGGTCGCGATGTCTGCACCGTCCGCCGCCAGCAGACCAACACCCCGCTGCAACCGCTCGTCATGCTCAATGATCCGCAGTTCGTCGAAGCCTCGCGGGGCTTGGCGATCCGCATGTTCAAGGAGGGCGGCGCCGATCTAACAGAAAGGATCCGCTGGTTGTTCCGCGAGTCGCTTGATCGCGCTCCCACCGAACCAGAGCTGCGCCTGTTGACCGAACTTTTCAACGAACAGCTCGAAACCTTCCGCAAGGACGCCACCCAGGCCGATGCCTACCTCAAGGTCGGAGATCTCAAGCCACCCGCCGAACTTCCCGCCATCGACCTCGCCGCCGCGACCGTGCTCGCCAATGCCGTCATCAACCTCGACGAAGCCATCACCCTCCGCTGACCATGGCCTCCCCTCTCGATCCACTCTTCATCACCCGCCGCCACTTCTTCTCGAAACTTTCCGCCGGGCTTGGTGGGCTCGCACTCGGCTCAATGCTTTCGGAGAAATCCTTCGGCGCGGAATCGTCCCCGATCGCCGTTCCAGGATTCGCTCCAAAGGCGAAACGCGTGATCTACCTCTTCATGAGCGGCGGCCCCGCGCAGCATGATCTCTTCGATGACAAGCCGCTGCTCCGCCAGCGCAATGGCGAGCCACTGCCCGACTCGGTCCGCGCCGGACAGCGTCTCACAGGCATGAGCGGCAACCAGGCCGTCCTGCCTCTCGCCGGTTCCCATTTCAAATTCTCCCCCTTCGGGAAAAGCGGCACCCAGCTCAGCGAACTGCTGCCCCACACCGGCGGCGTGATTGATGATCTCTGCCTGATCCGCTCGATGTTTACCGAGGCGATCAACCACGATCCCGCGATGACCTTTCTCCAGACCGGCTCACAGATCGCCGGTCGCCCGAGCATCGGCTCGTGGATCCACTACGGTCTCGGCAGCCTGAATGACAACCTCCCGGCCTTCGTGGTGCTCGTCACCAAGAAGCCGACCGACCAACCCCTCTACGCTCGCCTCTGGGGCAGCGGTTTCCTCGACTCCCGTTATCAGGGCGTGCGCTTCTCCTCCGGGAAAGAAGCCGTGTTCTATCTAACAAATCCCGATGGCATCTGTGGCAGTGGACGTCGCGCCATGCTCGACAAGCTCGCCGGACTCAACCGCATCGGCTACGAAAAGGAGCTCGATCCGGAAATCGAGTCACGCATCGCCCAATACGAAATGGCCTACCGCATGCAGACCAGCGTGCCGGAAGCGACCTCGATCGAAGGCGAACCGAAATCCGTCCTCGATCTCTACGGCCCCGGCGTCGAGCAACCCGGCACCTTTGCCGCGAACTGCCTCCAGGCCCGCCGCATGGCGGAACGAGGCGTGCGCTTCATCCAGCTCTATCATCCCGGCTGGGACAGCCATGGCAACGTCCCGCAGGCCTTGCCGAAGCTGACGAAGGAAGTCGATCAGGGCTGCGCAGGTCTCATCACCGATCTCAAGCAACGCGGGATGCTCGAAGACACGCTCGTCATCTGCGGCGGTGAGTTCGGTCGCACCGCCTACTCACAAGGCATACTCACCAAGGAAAGCTACGGCCGCGATCATCATCCGCGCTGTTTCTCGATGTGGATGGCCGGCGGCGGCGTGAAGCCCGGCATCGTCCACGGGGCCACCGATGACTTCGGCTACAACATCACTAAAGATCCCGTCCACGTGCATGATCTCCATGCCACGATCCTGCATCTCATGGGCATCGACCACACCCGTCTCACCTACTTCCACCAGGGCCGCCATTTCCGACTGACCGACGTGCATGGTGAGGTGGTGAAAAACATCCTGGCCTGAGATCACTTCTCAGGACTTTCACGCAGGTTTCATGAACCCTTGATCGGGCTTTCATGCGTGGGGGCCTTCATCGGCAGCGTCCAACCAGACGACCGCCATGAAACTCCTGACCCGCCTGCTCTATCTCACCACGGTTTATGCCTTCCTCTCGCTGACCACGCGTGCGGAAACGACTGCCGCTCCCTATTTCCACACCGCCTCCTCGGGTGATGCCGCCGGTGAAGCCCTGCCGCTGAAATCGAGCAAGGCAACCGTCAGCATTGATGGCACGATCGCCCGCGCCACGCTGGAGCAGACCTACGCCAACAACGGCCACAAACCGATCGAGGCGATCTATGTCTTCCCCTCATCCACTAGAGCTGCCGTACATGGCATGACGCTGACCACAGGAGGCCGGACCATCGCCGCCCGCATCCGGGAAAAGACCCTGGCGAAGGCGGAATACGAGACCGCGAAGTCGCAGAAGAAGACCGCGGCGTTGTTGGAGGAGGAAAGGCCGAACGTGTTCCAGATGTCGGTGGCGAACATCCTGCCGGGCGATGACATCAAGGTCCGCGTCGAGTGGTCGGAGACGGTGACGGCGGTCGATGGAACCTATGAGTTTGTCCTGCCGACGGTGGTCGGTCCGCGTTATGGCCATGGCAGCGGCGAGGCCGTGGAGACATGGACCGCGAATCCGCATCTTCATCAGGGAAAGGCCTTGCCTGCGGGCTTTCATCTTGTCGTCAATCTGGACACCACCCTGCCGCTGGCCGAGGTGGTGTGTCCCAGCCATCCGGTCACGATTGATTTCAAATCGAAGACCGCCGCCAATGCCTCGCTGGTCACGCGGTCTGGAGAAGATGCCGCGAACCGTGACTTCATCCTGCGCTGGAAGCTTGGCCAGGACCGGGTGGACGCCGGCCTGCTGCTGCATCGCGGATCAGCCGACAATCATTTCCTTCTCCAGGTGGAACCACCGAAGCACACGACCCCCGATCTGATTCCGCCACGGGATTATGTCTTCGTACTCGACGTTTCCGGCTCGATGACCGGCTTCCCGTTGAACGTGGCGAAGGACCTGCTGCGCGATCTGACAAACGTGCTGAGGACCGAGGACACCTTCAACATTGTCACCTTTTCCGGAGGCAATGAGGTCTTCTCCGAGCAACCGGTCCACAGTCTGCCGGAGGAGGTCGAGCGGGCGCGGACCTTCATCGACAAGCATCAGGCCGGGGGTGGGACCGAGCTGGGTGAGGCCTTGAAGTGTGCCATGGCCCTGCCCGGCGGCGAGGGTCGTGCCCGCTCAATCGTGGTGGTCACGGATGGTTTCATCGGCTTCGACAAGGAGACCATCGGACTGATCCGTAGCCATCTCGGGACCTCGAATTTGTTCGCCTTCGGCATCGGCACCTCGGTCAACCGCCACCTCATCGAAGGCATGGCCCGCGCCGGACAGGGCGAGCCCTTCATCGTGACCCAGCCCTCGGAGGTGAAGGAAACCGCCGCACGGTTCCGCGATCTGGTTTCCAGCCCGGTGTTGACGAAGATCCGGGTGACGGCGGAAGGCTGCGAGCTTTCCGGCATCGAGCCCTCGCCGCATCCGGACGTCTTCGCCAACCGACCGCTGGTCATCACCGGCAAATGGAACGGCGAACCGAAGGGCCGGATCGTCTTGCGCGGCATTGCGGGAAATGGTGAGGCCTTTGAGAAGTTCATCGACCTCGCGGAAGCGGCTGCGAAGGGGCTCGATCACCCCGCGCTGCCCGTGCTGTGGGCGCGCGAGCGGGTGAGGAGGCTGGAGGACGAGCAGACGCCCTGGGACAGCCGCCGGGGAGTCACGATGAAGACCGATCCGGAGACGGTCCGCGAGATCACCGCGCTGGGCCTGGGCTACTCCCTCCTGACACCCTACACCTCGTTTGTCGCCGTCGATGAAACACCGCGTGACTTCGAGGGAACCGCGCAAACGGTGAAGCAGGCGATCCCCCTGCCCCAAGGCGTGTCCGATGCCGCCGTTGGCTCGACACCCGCGCCGATCGTGGTGAACGGCTCGGTTCCGGAGCCCGGTGCCATCGGTCTGATTTCCCTGCTCACCGTGCTGCTGATGATGCAACGCAAACGCTGAAGCTGATGAACACGCTGTTGCCAAGGTATCCGGACCTGATCTCCTCAGGCGACCGGATTCGAGGACCCATCCCGGCTTTTCATGCCTGGCTGATCGCGGCCTCGATGCTCCCGCTTTTCGTCTGGTATGTGCGGCGGCTGAACGATGGCAGCGACGAGCCGCTTGGGCTGGTCTCCCTGGGGTTGGCGGTGCTGCTGGCGTGGAGTGATCGAAAGAACCTCCAGGCCAGCAGCAGGGCCCGCTCCACCGGCGTGCTCCTGATTCTTTCGGCAGCCCTCACGATTCCGTGGTTGCCGCCGATGCCAAGAGCCTTGATGGCACTCACCGGTCTCGCCTGTTTCTACGGCCTTCATCGTAGAATTGGTCTGCTGGCCTTGCTGTTGCTTTCGCTGCCGGTGGCGGCGTCCTTGCAGTTCTGGGCAGGCTATCCGATGAGGGTTGCCACAGCCGAGGGGGTGGTGCTGGCACTCAGGGTGATGGGTGCGGTGGTGGCGCGACTCGGAACCAGCATCGCCATCGATGGCAGGATCCTCAGCGTCGATCCGGCCTGCAGCGGCATCCGGCTGTTGTGGCATGCCCTGGTCGCGACCTCGGCCCTGGCTGCCATGCATCGGCTTTCCTGGAAAAAAGGCCTGCTGCTGCTTGCCCTGGCCACGGCCCTCACCCTGCCCGCCAATCAGGCAAGGGCGCTGGCGCTGGTGGTCCAGGCCTGGCAGGGAGGAGCGGATTCCTCCCTGTTTCATGAAGCCGTCGGTCTGGGCTGCGCGGCATTGATGCTCGGATTGCTTTGCTGGCTCGCGGCCCGGCATCGGTCCGACAAGATGACGGAACCGCCCATCGCTCCCGTCCGTCGCAGGCACCTTGCGGTGCTCATGCTCGCCGCCATCGCAGGGCCCTGCCTGGCCTTGTCGAAGCCGGACCGCCACCCGCCGGAGCTCGCCTCACCGGCCTTCACCGGATTCACCTTCGAAGGCCTGACCCTGCCCTTGGAGCCACTGCCCTCGACGCCCATGGAGCAGGCTTTCGCCGCGACCTTTCCCGGCACGCTCGGCAGCTACGGATGGAGCGGCCGGCAGGTGATCCTGCGACGGGTCACCACCGCGACGCGACGCCTCCATCCCTCGCGCGACTGCCTCCGTGCGGCGGGCTATGACACCACCGAGTCGATCATTGAAACGCACGCCGATGGCAGTCAATGGGCCAGCTTTACCGCGGCGCAAGGGACCTACAGACTCAGGGTTCGGGAGCGGATCGTCAGTGAGGCAAACGACTCGGTGTGGACCGATCCATCCGCCTGGTACTGGGATGCCCTGCTTCATCCGCTGAACGGCCCCTGGCGGGCGGAGACCGTGATCGAATCGAACTGAAACTTGGACTGCGGTGGCAAGCACAGCGCAACACCGCTTTCAGATGCGGAAATGATATCAATCCCTCAACCGGCTATCAATCCGTCTCAAACTAGCGATCTCGATCTCGATTGTCCGCGTCATACGAACTGCTCCTCACTTGGCGTCCCACCGCTCGTCCTGCATGCCAAAGCGGCGTGGCGATTTGCTTCCCGCCGCACTCCAGGGTGCCCCTTCACTTTCATTTCACGAAACCCTCACCAGGACCGCGTCAGGCATTCATTCAGGGAGTGCTCAATCGCCATCGTTCGCATGAGCCTCCGCCCTTTCCTGCAACCTGATGCCAGCTGGCTGGATGATCCGCATCCCCGCCGGATCCTCGGTGTCGCGCTCGCCACCGTGCTTGGTCTGGCGGCCTATGGCTTCACCGTCGGCTGGTGGCGTTCGCCGATGATGGGCATCCATGTGGCGGTCAAGATGCCGCTGCTGGTGGCCTGCACGCTGGGTTGCAATGGGCTGCTCAATGGTCTGTTAGGCCTGCTTCTCGGCACCGGCCTGGGGTTCCGCCAGTCCATGCTCGCTTTGCTGATGTCCTTCGCGGTCGCCGCCTTGATTCTCGGCTCGCTGGCCCCCGTGACCTTCTTCCTCGCGTGGAATGCCCCTTCTCCCGACTCGGCAAACGCGGGCATGGCGCACTCCGCCTACCTCGTGAGCCACACATTCCTGATCGGCTTCGCCGGAATCGCGGCGAACGTCCACCTACACAGGCTGCTCTCCGCAAGAGCCCCGAACCGCAGGTCCGCGACGCTCGCCCTGCTCGCCTGGCTGGGTGGAAACGGCTTCCTCGGCGCCCAGTTCTCCTGGGTGCTGCGGCCCTTCTTCGGCAGCCCGAATCTTGAGGTCGCCTTCCTGAGGCCGGATCCCATGAAGGGAAACTTCTATGAGTCGGTCTGGCACTCGATCGACCACCTCAGCGGCGGCCGTGCAGTCACCACCATCGTTTCCCTGCTCATGCTCGTCTCCATCCTCGCGATCCCGGTGATCGCCGCCATCAGATCCTACAAGCAACCAACACGATGAATCCAACCACTCCAATGAACTCCAATGTTCCACCCGTCCAACCTCCGCCACTCGAGGCCCCCCTGCCGGAAAAGCTCGACCTGCGCGCCTTGTTCGAAGGCCTCCTGCGCCGGCCGGTCGATCTTGTGATCCGCCTCGCCACGCCCGGCCATGGCGCGACCGGACGCTTCTCGCTCATCGCCATCGTCTCATTCCTGCTGTTCGGTGTGGTGCTCGGTTGCTTCGCCAAACACGAACAGCTCTGGCAGGCACCGCTCAAGATCACCGGCGGACTCCTGATCGCCGGCACGATCTGCTTCCCCAGCCTCTACATCTTTTCCACCCTCGCCGGTGGAAGGATGTCGGTCCAGCAGCTCGGGGCCTGCCTTTCGGGTGCCCTCGCCCTCGCAGGACTGCTTCTTTTAGGCTTCGCTCCAGCCGTCTGGATCTTCGCGGAATCGACAAACTCATTTGGCTTCATGGGCTTGCTCGGCCTTGGGGCCTGGTTGGTCGCACTGCTGTTCGGCCTGCGCTTCCTGAAGACCGCCGTCCAGTCCACCGGTGCCACACAGGGCGCTCCGATGGTCATCTGGGGCGTGGTCTTCGCCCTCGTCACCCTGCAGATGACCACCTCGCTGCGGCCCATCCTCGGGCGTTCCGATCAGCCATTCACTCAGGAGAAGAAGTTCTTCCTGCAGCACTGGGGCGATTGGTTCGGGGAAACCCAGGGGGTCACAAGCACCAACCGCCCGAAGAACGACAACAACCCCGCGCCTGCGGCCACCGAGCCAGGCCGAAGCGGCAGCAGAAATCCCTTCAATGACTAACCAGAAAAAGAGAATGGAACCGCAGATGGACGCAGATTCACGCAGATAATCAAAGAATTGCATTCATTCTAGGTTCACCCTAGTGCCAACTCTAACTTTTAATGGTCGTCTTGAAATCAATGCTTATCTTCGTCCATCTGCGGTTCGTTCTTCCTTCTTGATTTGGAAATCAACCATGAAACTCCCACAGGAATTCTCGAACCCCACTTCGGATCGAAAGATGAAACAGGCCTCCTGCACCCGGCGATCCAACGGGTTTCCACCGAAAACCAAACGCAGACGTTTCGAGCGGAAGAAGCCACATGACGACTACTCCGAGTGGCGTCGCGAGCTGCTTTAAGGGTCAGCCTTTCCCAAGCACCCACGCGATGTGCGGCGTGTACATGTCCGGTTCCAGCAGGAACGAGTCGTGGCCCTTGTCGGAATGAACCGTGATGTGCATGACCTCCACCTTGGCCTTCTCCAAATGGCTGACGAGCTCGGTTTGCTCCTCCGGATAAAAGCAGAAGTCGGAGTCGATGGAAAACACCAGCCACTTCTGGCCGGCCAGGCGTGAACGCCCGAAAAGATCCTCCGCCGTTTCCGCATCTCCCTCGGCCGCACCGTCGAAGCGCGACCAGAGGTCGATGATCCGCAGGTAGGTGTTCGCGTCGAAACGCTTCACGAACTTCTTCCCCTGATGCAGCATGTAACTCTGGAACTGGTCACGCACCCGATACCATGAAAGCACGTCGTCGGGCTGGACCACATCCTGGCGGGCCCGACGCTCGATGGCGTCGAGGTGGACGAAGGTCTTGTGAGAAATCATGCGCGCCAGGGCGAGTCCGTAAAGCGGCGGGCTGCCTTCGTAGTAGTCGCCGCCATTGAAATTGCGGTCGTTCTCGATCGCCAGGATCTGCTCGAACAGGACGAGGCGGTTCAGAACGGTCGTCTTGTAGCCCGAGGCGATGGAGATGACATTCCTGACGCGATCCGGAAACCGCGTGGCAAAGGTCAGCGCCACCAGGCCTCCGACCGACGGACCGATCACGGCGGTCAGGATTTCAATCCCGAACTCATCCAGCAAGCGGGCCTGGATTTCCACCTGATCCGCTGCCGTGACGTGAGGAAAGGCGGAGCCCCAGGGTTTGCCTGTTTCCGGGTGGATGGACGAGGGACCGGTTGAGCCATAACAACCACCGAGATAATTCGCACAGATCACGAAGTAGCGGTCGGTGTCGAGCGCCAGACCGGGCCCGATAATGTCGCTCCACCAGCCCTCATGGAGTTCAGGCTGCCAGATTTGGTCGAGGCCCTCGATGCCGGTGTTCAGTCCAGCGGCGTGATGGGAGCCGGAGAGCGCGTGAAAGAGC
>JAIXVN010000439.1 GCA_027483005.1 Verrucomicrobiaceae bacterium | reverse complement strand
CGTCCTTGTAGCCGTTGCAGATCAGATAAGCCTCCGGATCGTGCATGTGGGCGAGGGCGGCAATCAACTCGGGCTTCGAGCCGGCTTCGAGGCCGTAGTGGAATTTTTTCCCGAACTCGGCGATCTCCTCGATGACCTGGCGCTGCTGGTTGACCTTGATCGGGTAAACGCCGCGATACTGGCCGCGATAGCCGACGTCCTTGATCGCCTTGCGGAAGGAAACGTTGATCTCGGTGATGCGGGAGTGGAGCAGGTCGCGGAAGCGCAGCAGCACGGGCAGGGGCGTGCCGCGATCCTTCAGGCCCTCGATGATCTGGGGCAGGGAAACATTCGCGGTGGCGGCTTCGTCGGTGAGCTTCACCGTGACTTCACCGGCCTTGTTGACGCCGAAGAAGCCATGGCCCCATTCATCAATGCCGTAAAGCTCCGCCGACTTCTCGGTGGACCAGGCCTTGGGGGCTTTGCGCTTGACGGGTTTCTCTGCGATTTCAGTCGGCGGAACCATGCGCGGAACAAAAGGGGATTTTCCCGAAAATGAAAGGGAGAATGTGGTTTCCTGCACGAGAAGCAGGAAGTGTCCATGATTCAGCCCCAAACGGGGAGTCCAGGAACTGCGGATTCAGAGGTGCGATGGCCCGGCTGGCAGAAGTCCATCCGCTCATTCATCCACCTCGATGCGGTAGCGGGGCAGGGTGGGGTCGATCTCCTGGCTCCACGCATCGATGCCGCCCTGGATGCCGAAGGTTTCCTTCAATCCATGGCCGCGGAACCAGGCGACGAGGTCGAGGACGTTGCGGCCGTTGTGGTCGATGAGGAAGATCCGGGAGTCGGGCTTCTCGGCGAAGAGCGCTTGCTGGAGTTCCTGGGTGAAGAACCCGCTGCCCGGAATCGCGACCGCCTCGAACTCCTCACGGGTACGGATGTCGATGAGACGCGGGCTGTTTCCTGAATCGAGCTGCCGCTTTGCCTCGACGGGGGAAATGAGCAGGCCGAGGTCATGCTCATGGCTGTCGAGCAGGTGTTCCAAGACCTCCTGCGGATCGAGTTCCGATCGCGTGGCCAGCTCGGCAAGCGTTTCCTCATTGGAGAACGCGCAGCTCTGGCAGCCGCCGAGATGGTAGCGGGCGAAGAGGGCGCGTTTGGCTCCGGGAAGGGCTTCGAGGATGGCTCCCATTTTCCATTCAGGAGTGACCGACGGTGTGGACATGGCCCGAGGTTAGGTGGCGCTCCCGGATTTTCCACTGTTTCCCGGCGCGATCCTGTGTGAAAAGCAGCGCGCCATGGCCCACCAGCGAGACCCGGACGAACCGAAGATCTATTTCCTGCCGAACGCGATGACGGCAGGCAACCTGATGTGCGGGTTCTTCGCCGTGCTGATGATCTTCTTCGGAATGATCGAGGTCGCGAAGGTCAATGAGGTGAACAAGCTCACCTCGGATGGCCAGGTCAGCGAGGTCGAAGAGGGGATGGGACCGGAGGCGGCCGAGAAAAAGCTTTCACCGAAGGAGACCTTCGAGATCACCCGGAAGTACTATGAGTATGCGATCCTGCTGATCTTCGGCTCCTGTCTCTTTGACCTGTTGGACGGGCGGCTCGCGCGGCTGGGTGGCCAGGATTCGCCATTTGGCCGGGAGTTTGATTCGCTTGCGGACATCGTCTCCTTCGGCATGGCTCCGGCGATGCTGCTGAGCAAGGCCGTCCTGTTCCAGCTCCCAGGTAGCATCGGCTGGCCGATTGCCTTCATTTACCTGCTCTGCGGTGCCATGCGACTGGCCCGCTTCAACTGCCTTGCCGCGCTGCCCAAAAAGCCCGGTGATCGCTCGGATTTCCGGGGCATTCCGATCCCGATGGCGGCCGGATTCATCGCTTCGCTCACCTTCCTGATCATTGACATCTATCGCACCGACCGCGACCTCGGATTCTGGAGATACGGACTCGCCGCCGCCATGCTCTGCCTATCCTGGCTGATGATCAGCGATGTCCGCTATCCCAGTTTCAAGAAAGTGGACCTGAAGACCAAGGGGACCTTCTGGATGATCATTCTGGCGGCAATGCTCGTCATGGTCACCGTGAAATTCCGCTACGTGATGCCGGTGGTTCTTTTCAGTCTCTATCTGGCGTATGGTCTCATCCGGCCCATGATCTCGAAGCGCCTGCGGCGTGACATCGAGTCTGCGGTGGATGACGTGGAGGATGACGAGCCCGTGTCCGAGGAGACCCAACCGCCGCCCTGAATCTGCGGAGGCCCAGCCGTCCCGCAGGACGGAAACCATCTGACTCGGATCCGAATCGAATCAGCTGGCTCCTGTGGGATCCATGAGGCGAGCCGGTGAGATCCGTCCTCGTCCTTTCAGCAGAGTTCGCAGGCTAGACGGATGGCGCGGATCATGGAACCGGGGTCGGCCAGGTCCTTGCCAGCGATCCCGAAGGCGGTGCCGTGGTCAGGGCTGGTGCGGGGCTTGGGAAGGCCGAGGGTGACATTCACCGCGGTGTCGAAATCGAGCAGCTTGAGGGGGATCAGGCCCTGGTCGTGATACATCGCGAGGACGCCGTCGAACCCTCCACGGGCAGCATCGCGGAAGATCGCATCGGGCACTCCCGGGCCGGAGAATTCGGCCAGACCGGTGGCGTTCAGAGCCTCGATCGCAGGGGTGATGATCCGGATTTCCTCGTCACCGAAGGCTCCATCCTCACCTGCATGAGGGTTGAGTCCCGCCACCGCGATGCGGGGCAGGGCACCCTTCTTGCGAGCGAGGAACCCCGCGAGGAGCTTGCCGGTTCTCACGATCGAACCGACCGACAGGAGTTCGGGGACCTGGGAAAGTGGGACATGGATGGTGGCAAGCGCGACGGTGAGTGTGTCGCCACTCAAGCACATCCCATAGTCCTGGACACCAAGGAGATCCGCGAAAAATTCCGTTTGTCCTGGAAACGGAAATCCGACGCTCTGGAGTTGCTTTTTCGAGACCGGCGCCGTCACAACCGCATCTGCCCGGCCGTCGAGGAGTCGGGCACCGGCCTCCTTCAAGGCCTCGTAGGACGCGAGAGCAGAGTGGAGGTCGGGCTTGCCTGGAACGGTTGGGGACCCTTCGCCGATCACCTCGCAGCGATAACCCTCCGGCAAGGTAAGGGCGGCAAGAGCCTTGCGGACCACTTCGGGGCCGATTCCGGCTGGATCGCCGAGGGTAATGGCAATGGTGGGCACGGGGCTGGGGCGCTCGCTCAGATGAAACGAACGATCAGGGCCCGCTTTCTTTTGGACTGGATCCAGTGATCGTATTCTCCGGCAGTCTTCTTGCGGCGGACGCGGTCTTCGACCATTTCCTGAACCTTTTCATCGGAAAGCGAGGGGGACGGGCCAAGAACCCTTTTGGTGACTTTCACCACCGTGAACCCCTGTGGGTCCTCCAACGGGCCCAGCACCTTGCCGATCGCGGCGTCGGAGAGAATGGAGGCGAATTCCGGGGACAGCTCAATCCTCGGAACGTCATTCTGAATCCCTCCGCTCTCTGCATAGGCGTCCTTGGAGTGGGCCTTGGCGATTTCGCCGAAATCCTTTCCGGCCTGGAGCTGGGTCACCAGGTCCTCGGCGATGGCCAGTTGGCTCTCCGGGGTCGAGACGGCATTCGATGGATCGGAGCGCGGAATGAAAATCTTCTGGAACGAGAGAACATCCTTTGAAATGTCACGCAGGCTGTCCTTGATCTCCGCATACTCCCGCGCCACTTCATTCGGCAGGGGAGGAGGAGCGTCGGCGATGTGCTTGGCACGCATCGCCTGCACCACGAGCTTCTCCTCGGTCATCTTCTTGTAGCCGTCCATCGTCAGACGGTTCTTCTTCAACTCTTCGAGGAACTTCGCTTCGTCGCCGTTGTAGAGGTCCCGGATCTGGCGATCAATCTCCTCCTTGATGATGGCCGGTTTGATGGAGGCCCCTATCTGCTTGAACTCATCAAGGATGATTTCGCGGTCGATCAGTTCATCGAGCACCTTGTTGCGGGACTCCTTGAGAATCCGTTCAAACTCCGCCCCGCGCCTCGGGAACTGGGCCATGAGCTGGGCATAAACCGGGGCGAGAAGGAAGGAGACCTGGCTTTTGGTGATGATGCGACCATTGACCTTGGCGGCGGGGCCATTGACCTCGATGGGTCCCGATGATCTGGCGGGGACCGGAGCGGGCCTGGGCACCGGAAGCTGCTGTGGCTCTGCGTGGACGGAGGCCGCGAGGCATAGGGTGGCGAAAATGGTTGGAAGCTTCATGGCGATGAGAATGGCCGAAATCGTCCGGGGATCACTGGAGCGACGCTTCGAGTGTCTTTTCCCGGCGAATCGAATGCAAGCGGGGAGTGGGGCTTGCTAGGGAGCAGGGGACCCGCAGCTTTCCCTGACAAAACGGGAAATGGCGCCCATCAACTCCGGGTGCAGAGGGAGATCTGGATTCGAATAGGAGGGGATCTGGGCGTTGAGATCGGAAGGAACCTTTTTCAGGACGTGGTTCATGCCGACGATCCTGACCAGCTTCGATCCCGCGCGGGCCTGATGCAGGGCGTCTGCATCCGCGAGCGGAATCTGGATGTCCGTGGTGCCCTGCACGATCAAACAGGGACAGGTGAGCTTGGTGATTTCCTCGGCGGGAGAGTAGCGGAACCAGGAGATGAGGTAAGGTTGGACGCTCTTGCGGAAAAGAGGATCGAGGCTGGCGGAGACCTTTTTCACCGGAACTCCCTGATCGAGTTGCTGAAGGATGATGCCTGCCTCGGCCAGCAGTTCGGGGCTCAGCCTCGTGGCGATCTGCTCGCGGATCAGGACCGAGGCGCGACGCGAGGTGCCAGCCAGCGAGATGAAGCCGGCGACCGCTCGCGTCCTCGCGGCCAGCATTCCAATCAATGCCCCTTCACTGTGGCCGAGAACAATCACCTTCCTGAAGCCTTGCCTGGTTTCGAGAAACTCAATCCACGAGACGGCGTCGTCGATGTAGGTCTCGAAGCGAAGATCCTCCTCCTTGGGGCCTGCCACCTTGCTGGCGGCGATCCCGCGCTTCTCGATGCGGAGTGAGGCGATGCTCCGCCCGGCCAGGTCGGTAGCGATCATCTTCAAGGCGTCATTCTTTCCCGGAAGGCCGATGGAATTTCCATCACGGTCGGTCGGTCCGGAGCCCGGCAGGATCAACACGGCGCAGTCCGAGGTTTTGCTGGAGCCTTCCAGTGTGCCGCGCAACTGGCCGGTGGACGTCGCCAGCTCCACATCCGTTCCGGCAAAGGCGATTCCGATCAAGGGCAGGGCGAGAAGCAGTCGTCTCATGAAACCGGTTGCGTGGTCGGACACAGGACATCCCCGCATGAATCTGCCCGTGGACGCAAGCCAAGGGAAAACGGATTCATTCGGTCAGAGCCGCTCTTGGGGACATCGGAGGATCCACGCCATCCAGAAATGATCGCGGACTTTCTGCGGAGCCAAGAATTCCTCGCCAGGATCCTCCGGGTTCGCTCCGGGGGTCTAACGTGACGAAACGCGAGCCTTCACCCTCGGGGGATCGACGTTTCAGGCAGCCTGTCATCGGCACTGCGCTTCCAGATCGGAGCGACGATCGTTCCTCGCTTCGCCGCCATGACCAACGTGACGATTCCAGTCGTGGTGAAATGGACCAGAGCAAGGATGGATCAACCCCGGAGCTGCCGCCTGTCAGGTAGTCGGGGCCGCTGGCCATTGCATCGGTGTTCAGGCCCAACCTCATCAGGAGCATGAACCCGAGGACTACGATGCGGACAAACGGTAAGCCGAAAATGCGTCGCGCAAGGCCTGCGCGGGCCTCGCGGCTGGGGTTGTTGTGATTTCATCCATGGCGGTGTTTGATGAGCCGAATGGGTGAGTCAGGCCGGGCCTCGAACAGGATGAGCGAAGCTGAAGTTACCGGGTTAAAGGAAGCTGATATCATGCAAACAGCTTTCCAAGCTCCCTCGTTGTGGAGGCGAGCGCAGGTGAAGCATGAGTGCGCCCGCCGGGGATTCT
>JAIXVN010000576.1 GCA_027483005.1 Verrucomicrobiaceae bacterium | reverse complement strand
TCAATCAACGGCGCAAAGCCTCCGGAAAGTATGACAATGGTCCAGCCTTCCTCTTGGAGCCGGGCGACAAGGTCGCGGGACCCCGGAGTGATGGTTTCAATATAAAGCCGGGCGACCTGCTCACAGGTTTCCTGATCTGGACGGATGATCTCCATGCGCCGTGGGAAGACCTCGTCTAACGGAACCTCGCCATTCATGGCCGAATTGGTGAGGGATACAACGTTGTCGAAGACATCCTCGCCACGGGCGCGGGCGAGTTCATCGATTCCCTCGATGGTGGAAAGGGTGGAGTCGCAGTCGAAGAAGATCAGCTTCCCACCCTGACGGACAGGCGAGAGTATCTCAAGGGGCGTGCCAGGCTGGACGAGGTCGAACAACTCGATGATGTCCTGATTGGCCATCCGGATGCAGCCATGGCTGGCAGGACGTCCGAGCAGGTCCTCGCGGTTGGTGCCGTGAAGGTAGATGAACCTCTGGAAGGTGTTGGAGTTTTCGGGATCGAGTCCCTCGATACGGAGGATGCGTGTGAGGATGAGGTCGCTCTCCGTGGCAGGCTGGTCCGGAGACCAGAGTCCGGCGGGTTCGCGGGCCTCGAAAATGGTCCCCGCTGGTCGACCTTCACCTATCTTTTCAGCAATCTGGAAACGTCCGGTTGGCGTCCGGAAGCTTCCTTCCTTGAATCCGACGCCCTTGACGGCAGTGGAGATGATGAATTCTCGAAGCAGTCCGTCCGCATTGAGCAGGCGTAGGGTCTGGTCGTCGATGGAGACTTGGAGTCTGAGGTCGGAGCTCATGGAGGTGAAAGGACGAGCAGGGCATTGTGGCCGCCCATGCTGTGGGAGAGTTTGAACAGCGGGCCCGAGGCGTCGAGACTGGTGTCTGGGAGATGGAATCCATCAACGGAGCTTCGTCCTGCCAGGTTCGGCGGGAGTTTTCCTCTGGCAAGAAAGGATGTCAGGATGGCTGCTTCCACCAGACCGCTGGCCCCGATGGTATGTCCCGTGAAGGGTTTCAAGAGATGAAGACTCGGGTGCGGCGGCCCGGAAAATGAAGCCTTGAGGGCCGCAGGTTCGGAGATCGCGTGAACGGCCGTGCCGGTCGCATGCGGGCAAAGCGCGGAAGGAAGACCGTGACGGGCGATGGCCTCCTGGATGAGCTGGATGCTGCGTCCTCCATCCTTTGGCATGCCGAGTGGATCGCCGGCATCGGAGTTGGCGGTGTATCCGAGCAGGGACGGGAAGCCCTGCTTGCAGGGCTCGAGCGTCATGGCGGCCGCGCCTTCGGCGGGGAGAAAGCCGTCGCTTTCCGGCGAGTAGGGATCGCACGAGGATCGTCGTGAGAGCAGGCCGGAGTGGGCGTAGCTGTCTAACAGGCAGGGGACCAGCGGCAGATCCACAGCCACGGCGATGGCTCTTGGGGCGATCCCGGACTGGATGAGAAGCGCGGCGATGCCGATGGCATCGAGTCCGGCGGAGCATCCACTGGCGAGAACCTGATAGGGCCCTCGAATTCCCAGTTCAATGGTGATGGCGGCGGCAGGCTCGCTGTGGATGGTGTTGCTGGCGGCCATCAATTTGAAGGGACGCCTGCCCGGCCATGGGGCAAGCCAGCCTGCGGCATTGCCTCGGCTGGTTCCGAGCACGACGGCGGCATCCCGAAGGTCATCGGCCGACCATTTGGCAGCGGTCACCGCTTCACGCGCAACATACAGGGCCGCCATTGAAGCGGGACTCCATTTCCGGCTGGTCAGAAGGCTCCTGGATTCGATCCATCCGGCCCGGATGGAGCCGTGAGGGTTGTCGCGACCGAGGAGTTCCGAAAGCGGGCGGAAATTCGTCTGACCTCGTTCGATGGCGGAAAGCTGGCTGCCGATCTCCTGCCCGAGGGCGGTCAGGATGCCCAGCCCAGTGATGGAGAGTGCTTGTTCGATGGCCCGGGTTATCAAGCGGTCTTCCAAAACGGAAATGCAAAAGCGGAACGATTCAGCAGCATCCGCATTTCGCCTCGTCGGCAGCGGCGGGAGAAAGCGGGCGATCCGTGCAGGTGGATGGCGATGAGAGGGATGGATTCGGCGCGAGCGTGCCCAGTCCCAGTTTTGCGAGGAGAGCCTGATCCTTTTCGACCGCCGGGTTCTTGGCGGTGAGCAGTTTATCGCCATAGAAGATCGAGTTGGCTCCAGCAAAGAAACAAAGTGCCTGAGCCTCGTCGGAAAGCCGCGTGCGACCGGCCGAAAGACGGACCTTGGCTTTCGGAATCGCGATGCGGGTGACGGCGATCATCCTTGCAAGGTCGAGCGGATCGACCTGCGCGTTTTCCGAAAGTGGGGTGCCGGGCATCGGCATCAGCGAGTTGATCGGCACGCTTTCCGGCTGCGGATTGAAATTGGAAATGACCTCCAGCATTTTCAACCGGTCCTCGATGGTCTCGCCGAGGCCGAGGATGCCGCCGCAACAGACCGACATGCCGGCTTCCTGGACGTTGCGGATGGTGCGGAGACGGTCGTCGTAGGTGTGAGTGGTGACGATGTTCGGATAGTGCTCCGGCGAGGTGTCGAGGTTGTGGTTGTAGGCGGTGACACCGGCTTCC
>JAIXVN010000554.1 GCA_027483005.1 Verrucomicrobiaceae bacterium | reverse complement strand
CGACGGTCCATTCGAAGACGAAGGACCAAAGGAAAGCGAAAGCAACGAGCCCGAGGGCAAGAGCAAGACCCCTGCACTGCGTGCCTTCGGACGCGACCTCACCAAGCTCGCCCGCGATGGCGGACTCGACCCGGTGATCGGCCGCGAATCCGAGATCGAGCGCGTGATTCAGATCCTTTGCCGCCGCACGAAGAACAATCCGGTCCTCGTCGGTGAAGCCGGTGTCGGCAAGACCGCGATCGTCGAAGGACTCGCGCAGGAGATTTCCACCGGAAATGTCCCGGAGATCCTCCGCGACAAGAAGGTCATCACGCTCGACCTCGCGTTGATGGTCGCCGGAACGAAGTATCGTGGCCAGTTCGAGGAGCGCATCAAGGCCGTCATGGACGAGATCCGCAAGGTGAAGAACGTGATCCTGTTCATCGACGAGCTTCACACGATCGTCGGTGCCGGTTCGGCCGAAGGTGCGATGGATGCCTCGAACATCATCAAGCCCGCGCTTTCCCGCTCGGAGCTCCAGGTCGTGGGTGCCACGACGATGAACGAGTATCGGAAATACATCGAAAAGGATGCCGCCCTCGAGCGCCGTTTCCAGCAGGTGAAGGTCGACGAGCCTTCCGTGGACGACGCGATCAAGATCATGCAGGGCCTTCAGGAGAAGTATGAGACCCATCACAAGGCCAACTTCACCAAGGAAGCCGTGGAGGCCTCCGTGCGACTGACCTCGCGCTACCTCACCGGACGCTTCCTGCCCGACAAGGCGATCGACGTGCTCGACGAGGCCGGAGCCCGCGCCCGCATCAGCCAGATGACCCGTCCACCGGCGATCAAGCTGCTCGAGGCCAACATCGAGCAGATCAACCGCGACAAGGTCGGTGCCATCGCCGAACAGGATTTCGAAAAGGCCGCTGCGCTTCGTGATTCGGAAAAGAACGCCAAGAAGGAACTCGAGGAAACCCTCAAGAACTGGCGCGCCAAGTCCGAGGAAACGATCGTGACCGTCACCGACGACGACATCATGGCCGTGGTCTCGAAGTGGACCGGTGTGCCACTCCGCCGCATGGAGGAAAAGGAGGCCGAAAAGCTTCTCAAGATGGAGTCCGAACTCCAGGGCCGTGTGATCGGTCAGGACGAGGCGGTCATCGCCATTTCCAAGGCCCTCCGCCGCTCCCGCGCCGACCTTAAGGACCCTCGTCGTCCGATCGGTTCGTTCCTGTTCCTTGGGCCCACCGGTGTTGGAAAGACCTACCTCGCCCGCAATCTCGCCGAGTTCATGTTCGGCGATGCCGAGGCGCTGATCCAGATCGACATGTCGGAGTACATGGAGAAATTCACCTCCAGCCGTCTGATCGGTTCACCTCCCGGCTATGTCGGCTATGAGGAAGGTGGCCAGCTTTCCGAGGCCGTCCGCCGTCGTCCGTATTCGGTGGTGCTGTTCGACGAAATCGAAAAGGCCCATCCGGACGTGATGAACCTGCTCCTCCAGATCCTCGAGGAGGGAATGGTCACCGACTCGCTCGGTCGCAAGATCGACTTCCGCAACACGATCATCATCATGACCTCCAACGTCGGGGCCTCGACCATCAAGCGCCAGACCTCGCTTGGCTTCGGGGCGATGAATGCCGACGAGTCCGACTTCGAGGGCATGAAGGAGAAGATCGTCGAGGAATCGAAGCGCTACTTCAAACCGGAGTTCCTCAACCGCCTCGATGAACTCGTGGTCTTCCACATGCTGGAGAAGAAGGACCTTTCGCAGATCGTCGATCTCGAGATCAGCAAGCTCGCCAAGCGCCTCAAGGAAAAGGAAATGGACCTCGTCCTCACCGAAGGCGCCCGCGACCTGCTCATCGTGAAGGGCTACGACCCGGCCTACGGTGCACGTCCGATGCGCCGTGCCGTGGAGCGCTACCTCGAAGACCCGCTCGCCGAAGCCCTGCTCCGCGGCGACATCAAGGCCGGTGACCTGGTCGAGGTGGTCCGTCAGGACGACAGCGAAGTCCTCGTCTTCACGCCTGTGAACACCCAGGCGGAGCCGGACGAGGCGAAGGTGTAAGCGGTGAACCTGTTCCGCCATAAGTTAGCGATCTTCATCATCCTTTCCTGGGTGATGTTGATCGCGGCGGTGGTGGGTTTGTTTGCCGGATGGATTGGTAGAGGCCTGTTGTTGCTTCTCCCATTCATTCTCTTTCGATGTCTTGCCGCAGGTGGGAAAGTTTTCACCAAGAGGGTTCACGACGACTCAGGCAAGGTAGGTAAAGAGTCCGAAAATCGCGATCCGGAACAAGACTGGAGTCGCAACGAGCCACTCGGGCGTTTTACTCTCCAGAGCCTTCTGGTCTTTTTCTGCGTTTTCCTCGTCTCGGGAGTATTCCGGCTGGAAGTAGTCTATCGAGGCATCTCCGACTTCTTTGAATTAAATCAAAGGAATCCCAGGTTGATCTTAGGCATTCTTTCCGGGGTTCTGGCTTTGATGGTTTCGGATCTGCGGACAATGAATCGCTAAATTCACCCAGATTAAGTCATTAAGCAAAAGGCTTGGAGCGCCAAAACAAAGAGCGAGGGATCGAAGGAGATTGGCGCGATCCATCTGCTCGATTGATCGAAGCTCGCTCCTCTCAGTGGGGAAGTGTCATCCGAACGCTGGACCGATTGATATCGAACTCTTTCGAGAGCGTGGTCGGCATCACAGCATAGGGAACTACGCGGAGTCAAAACGGTTGCATTCCGGTTCCGCTTCTGGTTGGTTCCCAGCATGAACCTCACTTTGAAAAGCCTTCCCGATGAACTCGGAGAGGCTTTGAAAATGGCTGCCAAATCTTCCAACCGCAGCATGAATCGAGAAATTATCGAGCGTTTGATGCGGTCGTTTGATGCGGATATCTCCGATGTGAACAACTTGGGAACAATCCCCCGTGTGAAAGAATCGCCGGACGAGGTGGCGGATGCGTGGAGCAAGCTTGCCGGGAAGTGGAAATCGACGCTTTCGGTGGATGAGGATATTGCCGCTCTTTACGAGGCGCGCTCGGGTGGTCGAGATCTGGATCTTTCCTGGTGAACCGCCATGTATCTCCTCGATACCGATACCTGTGTGGCGATCCTGCGAGGAAACGAGAACGTGATCCGTCGTCGACGAGCTGTCTATGCCCCTGTGGTGACCACCGAGATCACGGCGTCCGAGCTTTTCTACGGAGCGGCGAAATCGGCTGATCCAGCGGGCAATCGTCAGCAGGTGCTCCAGTTTCTGAGGACTCTGGACGTGATGCCGATCGGGCTGCGTGGCGCGCAGTTTTTCGGGGCCTTCAAGAAGCAGTTGCAGGCGGAAGGGCGGTTGATCCCGGACGCGGATTTGTGGATCGGGTCGATTGCGCGGTCTTTGGAGGCGAAACTGGTGACGGGAAACACCAAGCATCTCGGTCGCGTGCCGGGATTGATTTGCGAGGACTGGATTCGAGGCTGATCCTGCTCATTTCTCCTCATCGACTCTTCGGGATTGAGTCCGGGGCGGGTTTCCCGGAAAACCCCTGCGGATGAAAATTCTGGTCGTAGGAAAAGGTGGACGCGAGCACGCGCTGGTTCGGGCATTGGCGGAGTCTCCGGGGCAGCCGGAGCTGTTCTGTTTTCCGGGGAGCGATGCGATCCGGGAGCTTGCCAAGCCGGTGCCGGTGAATGGCCTCACCTCCCTGATCGCCTGGATGAAGGCGAATGCCATCGACCTCTGTGTGGCAGGTGAGGAAAGCTACCTCGTCACGGGCGAGGGGCTGGCCAATCTCTGCGAGCGCGAGGGGATTCCCTGCTGGGGCCCGCCGAAGCAGTCGGCCCAGCTCGAAGCCTCGAAGGAGTTCGCCAAGGAGTTCCTGCTCCGCCATCACATCCCGACCGCCAAGGCCTCTGCCAGCGGAACCTTGAAGGAGGCGCGCTCCGCGATCGGTGGGGTTTACCCGACGGTGCTGAAGTTCGACGGACTGGCCGCTGGAAAGGGCGTGGCCGTCTGCCCGGATGCCGAGTCGGCTGAGCGCTTTCTCCATGAGATTTTCGTCGAGCAACGCTTCGGTGAGGGACGACTGCTGGTCGAGGAATGTCTAGTCGGTCCGGAAGTTTCGATTTTCGCTGCGATCGTGGACGACCGTTACCAGATCTTCACACCGGCCCGTGATTACAAGCGCGCCCGCGACGGCGACGAGGGCCCGAACACCGGCGGCATGGGAGCTGTGGCCAGCCGCAAGCTCATCGATGAGAAACTCCTCGCCCGGATCGAGCAGGAGATCGTTCAGCCGACGGTCGCCGGACTCCGTGCCGACGGACTGCCGTATCGCGGCTTTCTTTACTTCGGACTGATGCTCACGCCGGATGGTCCGAAGGTGATCGAGTACAACTGCCGCTTCGGCGACCCCGAGTGCCAGGCGGTGATGCCCTTGGTGAAAGGGGACCTCGCGGGCTTCTGTCTCGCGGGCGCGAAAGGCGACCTTCAGGAGAGCTTGATTCGCTTCGATGAAGGCTGGAGCGTCTGCGTCACGCTGGCCTCCGCTGGATATCCGGAAACTTCCCGCAGCGGCGATGTGATCAAGGGGCTCAACGATCTCCACGACGCACGCGTTTACCACGCAGGAACCAAGCACGGACCGGATGGTCTCTGGGTCACCAACGGAGGCCGCGTTCTCTCGATTGTCTCCACTGGAGGCACCCGCGAAATGGCGGTCACCCGAGCCCACCAGGCGGCTGGTCAGGTCCAGTTTGCCGGAGTGCAGCGCCGCCACGACATCGGCATCCTCAATTTCTAACATCCCCCCTCATGAACCGCACCCTCGACGCCGATGCCATCGCCCAGGCGGTGGAGACCCTTGCCACCGCCATCCGCGAACGCACCCAAGGCCAGCCGATCGCCCTGGTGGGCATCCGCAGCCGTGGCGACGAGGTGGCGGAGCGGCTCTGCAATCTCCTCGCCGACGAGGACCGCGAGCTGGAGCTCGGGATTCTCGACATCTCGCTCTACCGCGATGACTTCGAGCACCTTCACGAGAATCCGAAGCTCCAGGAAAGCGACATCCCGTTTCCCGTGGACGGAGCGCACATCATCCTCGTCGATGACGTGCTCTTCACTGGTCGCACCATCCGCGCAGCACTCGATGCGCTGTCCGACTATGGAAGGCCGGGAAAAGTCGAGCTCGCCGTGCTGATCGACCGTGGCCATCGCGAGATGCCGATTCAGCCGGATTACGTGGGATTGAAGTTGTCGACGAATCGGCTCGATCAGGTCCACGTTTCCCTGGAGACTACCGACGGTCAGGATCGCGTTGAGATTGTAGAAAGAACCATGCCATGAGCTCGCTGCCGCAGAAGAAGAAGTCCGCTGAGGAAATCGCCAGGCTCCGTGAGGAGATCGGACTTCCACCTGGCAGTGTCGAGGTTCCCGCGCCCGAGAAGCCAGCTGCGGTCGAGGCTGAGCTGACACCCCGGCCCCGCCCGGAAGCGAAGCAGGTCCGCTCGCTGCGCCGCTCGGAGCGCCAGCCGCCGCAGGAGCCGCAGGTTTCCTCGAATGAATCCTGGGCCTCATCTCTGCCGGTCCAGCGTCGCAGTGCGAATGAGTTGGAAAGAATCCGCCAGCGCGAAGCCATGCAGTCGCTCGCCTCCGAGGTGCCGCCCGCCGTTGCCCAGCTTCAGACCATCACCGCCCATCCGGTGGTTCTGGGGCTTGGTTATCTGCTCGTGGTAGGTGGGGCCATCGGCTTCATCAGTGCCGAGAGCTATGCCCAGATCAAGCCTGAGGTCTATGCTCTCGCCGGTTCGCTCGGTGGCTTGCTGGTCGCTCTTTTCATCGCCCTGCGGAAGTTGCGCTCACGGCATCATGCCGGCTTCATCGCGATGATTGCGCTGGTCGTCCTGGTGTTCACGGTTTTCCATTACTTCAACAATTTCAACCCGACCCATGCCTCGTAAGGACCTGCTCGACATCGCCGGACTCGAACGGGGGGAGATCGACCACCTGCTCGACCAGGCCGTCCCCTTCAAGGAACTTTTCACCCGTTCGGTGAAGAAGGTGCCGGCACTCAAGGGCAAGTCCGTCCTCATGCTTTTCTACGAGCCGAGCACCCGCACCCACTCCTCCTTCGAGGTCGCGGCGAAACGGCTCTCGGCCGATGTGACGAACTTCGATGTCCCGCATTCCTCGATCGTCAAAGGCGAGTCTGTTCGAGAAACGGTCGAGACCCTCCAGGCGATGCGGACCGATTACATCATCGTCCGTCACGGTCGCTCCGGGCTTCCCGGCACGATCGCGAAGATGACCCGCGCCAGCGTGGTGAATGCCGGCGACGGCGCCCACGCCCATCCGACCCAGGCCTTGCTCGATGCGTTCACGATCAAGGAAAAGTTTCCCGATCCCACCGGCAAGCGCGTCCTGATTGTCGGTGACATCCTCCATAGCCGAGTTGCCCGTTCCACCAGCACCATCCTCAAGAAGCTCGGCCTGGAAGTGGCCTATCTCGGGCCTGGTTCGTTGGTTCCGAAGAATGGTCCGGAGAACATCCACCGCTTCACGAATTATGATGAGGCGATGGCCTGGTCGCCTGACATCGTCTATCTTCTCCGCGTCCAGATGGAGCGCCAGGAGGTTCAGTATTTCCCCAGCCTCCGTGAGTATCACAAGCTCTACGGCGTCACCGACGAACGCCTGAAGGCCATCTCCGACAAGGGACTCTACCTCATGCACCCCGGCCCCGTGAACCGCGGCGTCGAACTGTGTGACGCGGTCATGGACTACGAGCGCACCCTCATCAACGACCAGGTCGAGAATGGCATCGCCGTCAGGATGGCCGTGCTCTACTGGTTGAAGCCGGGTGTGTTGGGTGGTGAGGCGTGAACGGTAAGTCGTGAATGGTGAATGCAAGTGAAGACGGAGGAGTTCAGGCATGGTGAAATCGTCCGTTGCCATGATCGTTACATCGGGAGGTTTTGGAATTCTCCCCTGAAGGATTCACTGATTGGCCTGGCGGGGATCGGTGGGGTGACCTTGGTCACGTGGGGGCATTGGATCGGCAAGGTGCTGATTTTTGTCACGGCCTGCATCTACATGATCCGGCGGGGAAGAAGGTCGCATGAGTTCTTCAACGTCCTGCCTTGCCCGGGCTGTGGGCGGTCCGTCGGCGGGCATTTCATGAAACGCTTCAGAATCCACGTCCGTTGCCAGCATTGTGGACTCGAGAGTCCGACCGATTGCCAGTTCTTCGGGCCGGGCAAGCCCAGCAAGGTCGATTGACCTCGCAGAAGTCCCTTGATTGCGTTCGGCCTGCTGCCGCGTCCGGCGGCGGCGGGCTGTTGAGTTGTCTGCACTCATCACGGCCGACAGATCGGACTTGGCGGGAGCCGTAAGGAATCTCCATGTCTTATCTAACAGGAGGTCTTTGGTCCCATGGCCCGCAGTCTCTCCAGCAGCGGCGGATGGGAGTAGTCCAGCCAGACGCAGAGAGGATGCGGGGAAGGGTGGGAGAGTTGGTCGGCTGAGAGTTTCTTCAGGGCCTCACCGAGTGGAGTGTGGGAGCCAATGGCGTCATTGGCGAAGGCGTCGGCCTCGAATTCATGACGGCGTGACCAGGCATTTGCCATCACCCCCAACAACCGACTCACAGGGCCGAAGAGGATGGTGAACAGCACGATGCCGACCTGCGGGGAAATCAGACTGACCCCGAAGGCATCAAACAGCATCCGCGCGAAGCGGCCGTTCGGATCGGTGGCCAGGCCCAACAGGAAGAACAGGGCCGCCGTCTGAATGATGCCGACGACGAGACGCTGGCGGATGTGACCGCGACGGAAGTGCCCGATCTCGTGGGCGAGCACGGCGAGCAGTTCGTCGTCGGTGTGCTTTTCCATCAGGGTGTCGAAGAGCGCGATCTTCTTCCGCTTGCCGAAGCCGGTGAAGAAGGCGTTGGCCTTGGTGGAGCGCTTCGAGCCGTCCATGACGAACACGCCTTGGAGCGGAAAGCCGCATTTCACGCCCAGCGCCTCGATTTTTCCCCTCAGCGGGGTGTCTGGCATCGGGGTGAACTTGTTGAACAGCGGCAGGATCAGCGAGGGCGCAAGATAGGTCAGTAGCAACTGGAAAACGGTGAACACCAGCCAGGCCCACAGCCAGGCGTTCGGCACCGCTTGGAAAATCCACAGCACGGCGGCGGCGATCGGGGTGCCGATGAGAGCCATCATGACGAGGCTCTTGAGAAAATCGCCCCAGAAGGTGGAGGCGGTGGAGCGGTTGAAACCGAATTTTTCCTCGATGACAAATGTGTCGTAGAGCGAAAAGGGCAGGTCGAAGAGCATCGAACCGATCATGCAGATCGCGAAAAACAGCAGCCCGCTGATCAAGGGGCCATCCGGCACCCACGAACGGCTCCACCCGTCGATGAATTGAAACCCGCCAAGCATCCAGAAGGCCAGCAGCGCCCCGAGCGAGAGGCTGGAGCGGATGATGGCGAAGACGGCATTCGTTTTCAGATACTCACGGGAGCGGTCGAGCGCGTCGGCGTCGAGGACGTCAGAAAGCGGGGAGGGGACCTTTGCCGGGAAGACCTTCAGATTCAGAAGCGTGGCCGCAAGATCGAGCTTCCAAAGCAGGAAGAGTGAGATCAGGATTGCCACTGCGATGAGATTCCATTCCGTCATTTCCGGTAGCATGCACGCGCTTCTCTGCGGGGCAAGTGTCGTGGCGATCCTGATGCTCAGCAGTTGTGTCGGCATCATGGCGGGAAAGCGTACTTACGACGGCGGTCAGTCATCGTCGGCTGCAAGGGTCAACGGCGCGGACATCCGGCTGCGGGTCAAGCCGGAGGGAACCACCGGGGGCAGCTACGTGCTCAGCGCGATGGTCGTTTCCACGGCAGTGGCCACGCTCGACGGTCCATTTCGTTGGCGGATTGAGGCCACGGGGCAGGAAGGAAGGCACCAGTCGATCATCCTGCACCGCTTGAGAACACGCACCGCCACAACCAAGCGGGACGAATGGTTTCCGGAATCGCAACTCGGACAGATTGTGGATTTTGTGAAGCTACGGAACCAGCCAGGAAGGACTCGTGCCCGATACGACATCCCGGGACTCCTGAAAGTGAAGCCGCGTGAGGATGGAGCCTTGGAAATCGCGGCGGACCTGAGCGTTGTGTCTTCGACCGGTCGCGAGCGGAAGACGGTTCGTTTCCGACTCGATCCCGCCGAAAAGCGACAGGATGAATTTCTCTTCCTGCCCGCCGAGATCGTGAAAAGCATCGGCAGCGACCCGTCCGCCTGGGACGATGGCGGCTGGGATTGAGGATTGCGGCCAGCGGAAGCTCCGATTACGTTTCCAGGCAATGCGCATCCCGTTGCCATCTCGTCTCCAAGGTCTCGCCGGATTGATTCTGGTGGGATCGGCCTTGGCGGCAGCGCAGGAAGCCCAGCCTTTGGCATCGACCAATCCGCCTGCTGCCGGTCGCACGGCAAGCGACGGCTCGATCCAGACCCAGAAGAACGCCCGGACGATCACCCTGAAGATCCCCGCACCGCGAGGTCAGATCGTGGATCGTGAGGGCGAGTGTCTGGCCCAGAATGTGATCGCGTATCAGGTCGCCTTGCAGTTCAAGCAGTTCGAGAACGCGGATCGTGACTACGTGCTGAACTGGGCAAAGAGCCGGATGGAGACTGCCCGAATCCTGGTCAAGAGCGTTCAGATCCCGACGGACGACCAGATTTACGACCACTACAGGAACCGCCGCTGGCTCCCCTTGCTGGTCAGTGATCAGGTCAGCGCGAAGGACGCGAAGTCGCTGGAGTCGAAGCTGGGCAACGGATTGGCCCTGCATCCGGTTTACCGCCGCTACTATCCCGAGGAAGGCATCGGAGCCCACCTGATCGGCTATACCGGCAGTGTCGGGAAACTGCCGACCGGTCCGATCAATTTCAACGAGCCCCTGTGGGAGGAGAGTGAAGGCCGGGCAGGACTTGAGAGGATTTACGATCGTCAACTGCAAGGCGAACCCGGAGGAAAGCGTCTTCTTTTCGATGAGGCGGGCAACCGGCTCCTTGAGGAACAGACCAAGCGCCCGATGCCTGGGGGAACGGTTGTCACAACTCTCAACCTCCAGTGGCAGAGGCAGGCTGAAAAGGTTCTCAGGAAAGGCTGCAAGCGTGGAGCTTTCGTGGTGATCGATGTGGTGACCGGCGAGGTGCTGGTCATGGCCTCTCGTCCTACCTTCAACCTCAATGCCTTCATACCCGGAATCGGAGAGAAGGACTACAAGACCTTGAATGATGATCCCGGCCAACCCCTTTTCGGTCGGGCTTTTCAGTCCGCTTATCCGCCTGCTTCGACCTTCAAGCCCATCGTTGCCCTTGCGGCGCTGAACAACGGCACGGTGACCGGGGATAAGGAAATCTACTGCCCGGCCTCGATTCGGATCGGCAATCATGAGTTCAAGAACTGGAGCAGGACTCCGGAGGGGTCGATCGATGTCAAACGCGCCATCGCCCGTTCGTGCAATCCTTGGTTCTATCAGGTCGGCATCGACGTCGGCCCCACCGCTTTCCTGGGACTCGCCCGGAGACTCGGATACGGCGAGAAGACCGGCTTGCCGCTCATTGGCGAAACTCAAGGGCT
>JAIXVN010000460.1 GCA_027483005.1 Verrucomicrobiaceae bacterium | reverse complement strand
GGGGGAAATGTTCCCGGCTCGCTTGATGTGGCCTCCTGGGATTCCACGGTCACCGGGGCGAATTCCACCCTGCTCGGCTCGAACCTCAGCATCGGAGGCCTTGCCGTTACCAATCCTGGAGGCGCGGTGACGATCGGGGCCGGCAATACCCTGACACTTGGTTCCAGCGGCATCAATCTGGGTTCCGCCACCCAGAATCTCACGATTTCCTCCGGCCTGATCCTTGCCAATGGAGGCCAGTCCTGGAATGTGGCCAGCGGCAGAACCCTTGCGCTCACTACCGGTGCGTTCTCCCGTTCCACTGGCATCGCCTTGAATCTTCCCGGCTCCGGGAGCGTGACCTCGACGATGACGGGCCTGGCCAACACCAACAACATCCTCGGGCCCTGGGCCACGGTTGGAACCGGCAGCTCGGCCCGCTTTGCCACGCTTTCTGCGGGCAGCATCATCGGCTTCACCGGGGGAACCGCTTCGGGCTTCAACTGGACCTCGACCAACAACAACACCTTCAATTACGACGTCGCAGCAGCCTTGGGTGCGACCCCGATTGGCGTCCCCCGTCAGGCCAATACGGTTCGATACACCGGAGTGGCGGGCACCCAGAACTACGGGAATGGAAACACGACCACGGTCACCTTGAATGGGCTTCTCAATGTGGGCACCGGCACCCTGACCGTCAGCGAACTCGGTGGCACCGCCCAGGGGCAGGTCGGCATCGGCACCAACAACGGCAATGAGCTTGTCCTCGGGGCCGCCAACGCGGACATCACTGTCAAGATCCCGATCGTCAACACCGCCTCGAACGCAGGCTCGCTTCTCGTCACCGGCCCGGGCACGGTCACCATCGACAGCGCCGGTGGTGTCAGCACCTACACCGGAGCCACCACCGTGGCTTCAGGCACCTTGTCAGTGAGCGGCGCTGGAAACATCAACACCACCAGCGGTATCACCGTCAACGGAACGGGCGCGAAGTATCTCCACACGAGTTCGGTCGCCTCCACCCGCAATGTCACACTCACTCGCGGGACGCTTGACGGCACCGGAACACTTGGCTCGGTCACGATCGCTGACAACCCTTCCGCCCTCGTCACCCATGGAAACGGTGGGGCCACGGCGCTCACCTTCGGAGCCCTCACCTTCAATGGCGACGCCACCGTCAACCTCAATGTTTCAACCGGAGCCGGGCTCAAGGTGAATGGTGCGCTCACCACCACCGCAGCCAACGGGCAGGTGGTCCTCAACGTTCCAAACCTCCTGCCAAACGGACTCGTCAATCTCATCAACTTTGGCTCCTTCACGGGCAACCCTGCCGATTTCACCGCCAACTTCACCAGTCTCGGTTCCCGCCAGTTTGCGGGGGCTGTTCAGCTCAATGGCAGCAACATTGCGGTCAACATCTCGGGTGAGAATCTCGTCTGGTCCGGAGCCGGCGGCGATGCCTGGCAGACCGTCACCACCGGCGACGACACCGGTCCTAACAACTGGGCCAGGAAGACCGTCCAGACCGCCACCAATTTCTGGTTGGCTGACACCGTGGAGTTCAACGACACCTACAACCTCGGCAGCGGCAGCGTCGCCGTGACCCAGTCGCAGGTCGTCATCGGTGCGGCGGTCAGCCCCGCCTCCACCGTCTTCAACAACTCCGCGATCGACTACCAGATCAGCGGTGCGGCGATCGCGGCAGGCTCGCTCGTCAAGAGCGGCACGGGTTCCGTCACCCTGCTCAATGCCAACACCTACACGGGAGCCACCACCATCAACCAGGGCAAGCTGATCCTTGGAAATGGAACCACGGATGGCAGCATTGCCGGCACGGCGTCCGTCACGAACAACGGAATCCTCGAATACAACCTGGCACTGCCCCAGACCGCCGGCTACGCGATTTCCGGTTCCGGTTCCCTGACCAAGAAAGGTTCCGGCTCCCTCACCCTGACAGGTGCCAGCACCTATTCGGGCGGCACCACCGTCGATCAGGGACTTCTCGTCGCCACCAGCAACGGACTCAACGGCGGCCCCATTGCCATCAACTCCGGGGCAACCCTGACCTTCACTGGAAACGGCCAGACCAGCACCAGCACCCTGACCGGCTCCGGTTCGATCCTCAACAACACGGCCAACACCATCGTCTTCACCGGCGATCACACCGGATTCACCGGATCGCTCACCCACAACGCCGCCGCGAACAACACCCAGTTCAACTCCGCGAACTCGGGCAGCCAGGATGCCACCTATGCCTTGAGCAACGGTGAGATCATCTTCGCCGCAAACGGGGACTACACGGTGAAGTTCGGATCACTCTCCAGCGCGGCTGGAAACATTCGTGGAGGAAACACGGCCACCGGCACCACCACGGTGGAGGTCGGCAACCTCGGGATCGATACGATCCTGAACGGCAACTTCAACAATGGAGCCACCAAGATCCTCGCGCTCCGCAAGGTGGGCACCGGCACCCTCACCATCAGCGGCGGAGCCAACTACTCCGGGGCCACGGAGGTGAACGCCGGCACACTGGCCCTTACCACCACTCCCAAGGTCCTCGGAGCCAGCGCCTTCACCGTCGCCGATGGGGCCAGCCTCAGTGTCAAGGCCGCCGCAGCCGCAACGACCATGCTGCCCACCGGCAGCCTCACCCTTGGGACCAGCAATCTGACCTTCGACTTCAACCAGTTCACCCCCACCGTGACCCAGGTCTCGACCGGTGCCCTCACGCTCAATGGAGCCGTTTCAGTCAATCTCCTCGGGGCCAATGCGCTCGGAACCGGCACCTACAAGCTGATCGACTACACGACCCTCTCTGGAGCCGGCACTTTGCCGACTGGCTCCTTCAGTGTCGGGACTCGCTCCACCGCGTCGATCGTTGACAATGCCGTCGATACCTCGATCGATCTTCAGATTCTCACCGATGCTCCCCGCTGGACCGGTCTTGATGATGGCGCATGGGTGGTCGGGGCCACCGGAGCCAGCAGCAACTGGAAACTCGGCGTGGCTGGTACTGCCACGGACTACATCGAGGATGACCAGGTTCTGTTCGACGACACGGCCACCGGCACCCGGAATGTGCTGATCGACTCCTCCAGTGTCTTCCCTGCCAGCACCACCTTCGACACCTCAGCCAGCGATTACACCCTCTCGGGAGCCTTCGGCATCGCCAGTGGCAGCCTGACGAAATCCGGCAGCGGCACCGTGGTCATCACCAATGCCAACAGCTACAGCGGTGCCACCACCATCAACGCAGGAACCCTCCAGCTCGGAAACGGAACCTTGAACGGCGTCCTGAGCAACACCTCCTCCGTGACCAACAATGGCACGCTGGCGTTCAACCCGGGTGCAAACCAGACGGCGGCATTCCCGATCAGTGGCAGTGGAAGCCTGACGAAAACCGGAGCGGGTGTCCTCACACTGTCCGGAGCCAATACCTACTCGGGCGGAACATCCCTCAACTCAGGAGAGCTTTCGCTGATCGGAACCGGCACCCTTGGCTCAGGACCCATTGCCCTGGCCGCAGGCACCACGCTCAACGTCAACGCCAATCAGGTCGTCGCCAGCGCCGTCAGCGGCTCAGGCGCCATCGTCAATACCGCCAGCTTCACCAACAACGGTGACTTCTCCAGCTTCAACGGCAGTTTCACCCACAACTCGTCCACCGTTTCCGTCGCGTTCAATACGGCCACCTCCACCAGCCAGAACGCGGCCTACACCATCGCCGCTCCCCAGGGCAGCGTGCAGGGCATGATCGCCGGAGGAAATGGCGACTACACCCTCAAGCTCGGCTCGCTCAGCGGCGTTGCCAACTCCCTGTTCCGCGGTGGCCTCACCGCCACAGGGACCACCAACCTCGAGATCGGCAATCTTGGCACAAGCACCGAGTTCGCAGGCTCCATCAACAATGGCACGACCAAGGTCCTGTCGCTCACCAAGGTCGGTTCGGGAACACTCACGCTTTCAGGAGCGAGCAGCTACACCGGCGCGACCCTCGTCAATGCCGGAACCCTCAACCTCACCGGCAGCCTGACCGCTTCGAACTCGGTCACGGTCAGCTCCGGAGCCACCCTCTCGGGGAGCGGCTCGGTGACAGGGCCCCTGAACAGCAGTGGCATCGTCGCCCCCGGCGTGGGCGCGGGAACCCTCAGCACGGGGGCCGCCACCCTGTCCGGTACCCTTGCGATCGAGATCGATGGGGATGCTGGTGACAAACTCCTTTCCTCAGGAGCCATCGATCTCACAAGCGTCGCCCTCACCGTGAACCTGCTCGCCGGAGGCTTCTCTCAGCCGTCCTATGTCATCGCCGAGGGCACCAGCATCACCGGCACCTTCGCCAGCGTTCCGTCCGGCTACGCGGTCAACATCGTTTCAGGTGGAGCCGGCCAGCAGGCGGTCCTCACTTCCAGCGGT
>JAIXVN010000067.1 GCA_027483005.1 Verrucomicrobiaceae bacterium | reverse complement strand
TCCTGACTGATTCACTCAGCGGTGGCACCCGAGTGGACCTGACCCCCATTCTTGAGGGCACCCTTCCCAACACCAATCCGGTCTCCACGATCACCAACTATCCTGTCAGGGGAAGCAACATCATTCCAAGATTCGGGGGAAGCAACATGCTTGCCCCCAAATGGGACGCCTTGAAGGAGTTCCATGATCGTTTCAAGAATCTGGAAAACGGCTCGCTCATCGTGAGGGCCGCCACTTCGGTCAATGCAGCGTCCATCGCGCCCGTGATCACCGACCTCCGCATCCTGATGGGAGTGAAATTCAGCCCCGCCACCACCAATGCCGGTGCCGCCTCCAAAGCCAATGCCTGCGGAAAGATCGCCATTGGCATCGCCAATCCCTACTCGGTGCCGCTGAAGTGGAACAACGATCTCGAATTCGAGATCCGCAATCTGACCCCTGCCGGAAACGCTCCCTCTCGAATCTGGACCCTCGGCACCAACTCGGTTTTCATCAGTTCGACCGAACCTGCGGTTTTCAATCAAACCATTTTCCGAATCAGGGCCGCCTCGCTGGCTGTGGGCGAAGCCAGGGCCTACACCCTGGGCGGATACACCTTGCGTTCCATCGGCACCGGTGCCCAGCGACTGGTCGTCGATCTGGTGCCTTTCGGCAGTTCATTGCCAACGGACTTCAACAAATGCGTCGAGCTGGATGCCGCGGGCGCGTGGCCTTTTGTCAATTCCCAAGGTCAGACCGTGGTGCTTCCTTCACTCGACGTCCGCGAGTCCTGGCAGACCACCTTCATCGGCTTGGACATGCGACTTGCCGGAAGTTCAAGCAGCGCCCAACCCCTTCGTCGGATTGAAGGCTTGGAACTCGACAACGGGTATTTCGGAGCAAACACACGAAGATACGATCTTGCAGGGTGTCAGGCCCGGACAAGTCCGGTTCCCCTCATGTGCTTCAGTTTTCAGCTCAGCCAGCCGGGCGTGGATTACATCAATCAGATGCCCAGTCTTTATGAGTGGGGCCAGCGCTCATCCACCCTTCGCACTTATGCGGATTTCAATCTTCAAGGCACCCGCATCAGCAGACCCATCGCCAGCTACAATGCGCCTCCCTACTTCATGGAAAGCAACAACGGCTTTGCCCAGCTGTCAGATACTGCTCCGGGTGGCCAGACGGGCCAGGCCTTCACCAGGAATCTCGACAGCCCGATGCCCTGGGGTTGCAATTGGACCGGCAGCCAGAAGACCGTGCTGTTTTCCGTGCCGTCCCAGTTCACCTCGATCGCCCAGTTCCAACATGCGGATCTGACCGGGGACGATGTCGCCGCCTCGCTGTGCCACCAGCCGGGCAATGCGTTTGCCAATTCCTATGCGACCCCGTTTGTGAAGAGATCCCTCACTCTCCAGCCGCGCAAGGATTACGTTCTGCTGGGAGCGCCCAACCGCACCGGCTCCAATGTCACGGATCGCAATTACTACGACCTATCCTATCTGCTCAACTCTGCCATCTGGGACAGCTACTTCCTGTCCACGCTTTCCGGCTCCGCGACGACTCCAACCAATCCTTCGTTGACCCGACTGTCTTCCAGTTCGACGGCCTCTGATCTCAAGGATCCCGTCAAATGTGCCTCATTGCTGACGGTCGAAGGCGCGTTCAACGTCAACAGCACCGACAAGAATGCCTGGAAGGCGATGCTCGCGAGTTCCAAGCATTTCAAGCACCGGGCGGATGCCTCTGCTTCGACCAATGCCTCCTTTCCCCGCAGTCTGGAACAGTTGAGCCCGGCCGCCAACCCGGCCACCGGCACCGCCGAGGATTCCTATTCCGGATACCGCCGCTTGACTGATAGCGAACTCGACGCACTCGCCACCGAGATCGTCAAGCAGGTCCGCATGCGTGGCCCCTTCGTTTCGCTTTCCCACTTCGTCAACCGGGCGATCGGAGACATCACCCGGCAGGCGGCGATGACCCGCAGCGGAGCTCTCCAAAGCGCGATCGATGAGAGTGGAATCAACATCGATTTCACTGGTGCCAAGAAAGGACTCTCCAGAGTCACCTCCAACATTGACCGCTGCAATCTGTCCGAAAAGGAGGGCGCTCCACGTGCCGACATGGACGGAGAAGACCGCGCGGATCGTCCTCCCGATATGGATGCAGACGGCAACCCCGTGTGGGCGGCGACCTCGACCGACAACAACTACGGCAGCATCGCCAGCATCATTGCGGACCGCACCATGCTCAACACCGCGAAGAACGAACAGGGATATCGCTCCACAGGAATTCCCGGATGGCTCACCCAGGCGGACGTGCTGCAAGTGATCGGGCCGTCGCTGGCGAGCCGCTCGGACACTTTCAGAATCCGCAGTTATGGTGAAGCGCTTGACGAAACAGGCAAGACTGTTGCAAAAGCCTACTGTGAAGCCATCGTCCAGCGGATCCCCGACTATGTCGATTCCTCCAACGATCCGACCGCCCGTGGCAACTCACTTTCCTCCCTCAATCGATTCTATGGTCGCAAGTTCACAATCGTCTCGTTCCGCTGGCTGTCGCCCCAGGAAATCTGAAGCCCGCCGCTTTGGGGTGGCATCACTCCTTATCATTGCGGCGCTATGCGCACCCGCCCTGCGCGCCCAGCAGAACGAGGTCGCCATGAAGATTGACATGGTGGCGTGGGGTGACGAGATCGGCGGTCTCTCATTCAAGGCCGGCGAGAAGAATGGCAAGATCAAGGCCCTCTCGTTCCGATATTCCGATCCCGTTGCCTACACCGGCCCCGCGGTCATGGAGATTTTCAAGAACGGCGATGGTGACACGAAGCCCAATGCGGCTCCTTCCGAGGAGGAACTCCAGCATCAATTGATGCCCCTCCAGCCCAAGGACGCTTCCAGCGACAAGGACGCTCCCGCCAAGAAAGGCCTGGCCCTTGAACTCGAAAATCGCCGCAAGAAGGCTCCGGATCTGGTGGCCTTGGCCGCGCTCCCATCGGGGTGTGCGCGTGCCACGGTCCTGCTCGCGCCCGCCACGGACGGGACCTTTGTGGCCTATGTCATCGATGACGATCCGACCAAGCTCCCCATGGGCCAGCTCCGGGTCCACAACCTCAGCCCTTACCCGGTCGCCTTCCGCACCAGCACCAGTGGAACCAAGGAACTGAAAACCCGCGAGGCATTCGTGGTTCCGGTCAACAACGAGCAGATCTCCTACGATCTCTCCTACCAGATCGAATCCGAGTGGAAGTTCCAGGAGCACAATTATCTCCAGATTTTCGCCAAGGACCAGACGCAGATGATCATCCTCAAGAGCAAGAACTCGTTCTTCCTGTCGAGTGATGGCTCCAGTGGCGGCTTCCTCCAGGCGGTCGTGCTGCGCCGGAACAAGTATTAGCCGGTCGAACCCGCTACGCGCCAAGCCAACGCAACTGGCGGAGTCAGCCATTTCGTCCGGACGTTTGTGAGAATGGTCGCCACCTCAAGGGTTTCGGAGCTCCAGATCTCCGCCCATCACAGCCAATGCATCCAGCGATTTGCATCGATTCGAATCAAGACTTCAGCGCTCCAACGACAGCTTCTCGTAGCCCTTCGACTTGAGCAGCAGGACCGCGCTGAACTCCTCATGATAACTCCTTGAGGCAAGGAGACGGAGAACCATGGTTTCCTCCTTTTTTGAAGGAGCACCGGTCTCAGGATTCGTCTTGGTATCTGGATTGAGAGGGACGAACGAGGCGCTTGATTCACTTTCCGAAGGCCACATCTTGCCGGATTTGGTGGTGAAGGCCTGTCCCTTCTCGATCACGATCCCGAGTTGATCCAGGACGGCTTCCGACACCCAGTATTTCACCGCAATGAGATCGTCCGCTCGCTGGTTGCTGACGTGCCATTCGTTGTTCCAGAGTCGGTAGCCCATCGGTGACGAACTCCCAAGGAGCTGGAGCACAAAGGGAAGACCAGCGTTCCTGAGGCGAAGGTCCTTCTTCATCTGCATCTTCGTCAGTTCAGATTCTGGAACATCGACCACGAAGAAGCTTCTTCCCTCGGGCGGCAGGCCTTCGATGATCTGCTTGACTGCATCGCTGACCGTCGGGGCAGTGGTGAGATCAATCGAAGACACCTGAGAATAGATCCCGGTTTTTGGACTATCGAAAGGACTCACTTCCCCTTGG
>JAIXVN010000543.1 GCA_027483005.1 Verrucomicrobiaceae bacterium | reverse complement strand
GTCCAGGGGAGCTAGCCATTTGGCCCATCACCACCGGCCCGGACGATGAAGGTGTGATCGCCACCCTGCCCGCCAATGCCCCCGCCACCTGGACCGGAAACTGGGGCCTCACCGCCCCCGGCTCCTCCGCCACCTTCAAGTTCTACGCACTGACCGAACAAGGCAACGACCGCGGCGGCAACGCCGTGACCGTGACCAGGCCTGTGGGGTGAGCGGTTTCTTTCCCTGCTGGGGAACCCTCGGAACAGGCGACGTCGACGTCGAGAGGGAGCATTACACCATGACGCTACAGATAGCCGTTGCCTGCACCCGTTTTGCGAGGCTTCTGTTGGGTCATGATTTCGTCAGTGCATTGCCCTAAAACACCCAAACATTAGAAGCTCCTGCCAGATTCACCCAAGTCAGCCACGATAACCATTCCAGAATGCAGCAAACTGAAGCATTTCGATCAGTCCATGCAGACAAAATCCCCCATAAGCCAGCGCGACGGCACTCAAATAGAGAATTTCTCGTCGGTTGGCATGGGGCCGTTCACTGGCCTCTCTCCAGAGCCGATACATCAGTTTGACGGTCGCCGTGATGAAAACGATAGGCGAACCAATGACGAGAATGACGCCGAGCGAAAAGTAGACAGGCTCCCATCGCTGGATGAAGGGATACTTAACCGTGACCCATGACATCAAGTAGAAGACGGGAATCGGCGAGACGGAAAGCGTCAAAGTTATCAAATACCGGACAGGAGAAACTTTTGACGAATCGAAAAGATTCCATTGTGGGGATAGATCCGCACTCGTTGAGGGTGTTGGCTCATTGCCCATGACTGAATCTCTTGCGCGATGGATTGCTGAGGTTCTTGGCCGACGTCGAGGCCTGCCACCCGCTACCGGGAGCGCCCCTCCGATTCAGGTTGAGGTTTGTCGCGTCCCTCTGACCCCGACTCAGGGCGGGTAGCGGGTTTTCTAGCGCCAGCTTGTTCGGCTTGATCACGTTTGAACTTTGCTGGTGCAAATTTCAATTCGGCTTTAGATATCGGATCGGCTGGCATCCACATTCTCTCGGCAATTTCAATCGTGTCGCCATCTTTGAGTTTAAAAGCCCAGGCCTTGGCTCCATCTTGATCAAACCGAAATATGTTAAGTTTTCCTTCACGATACACGTGGATAGCGCAATGAACTATTTTTCTCCTTCCATTAACCTCATACTCGCCCCTAATGATTCCGCCAAGCCTCTCTACAAATGCACCCAGTGTTTCATCTGCGTCTAGCTTCCGCTTCCCAATATCCTGATAGTGTAGAAACCCTCCGAGAAAAACATCGCTTCCGGCGACAGGCAGCGCGGTAAAAAATACCCTCCTGCCGCCAATAAAATCAGTTTTTCGAGTGCCTTCATATTTTCTGGCGAACGTTTGATGTGCGCCCACCGGCGCGATTGAAAGGAAAATGGAATGAAATTGAAAAGCTTATGGCCGGTTGGCGCGCCACGATTCGTTAGGCAACGGGTTCATTCGGGCTTGAAATCTCCGAGCTTGAGTTCATGGAGATTCTTCGGGCGCACCGCTCGGAACCGGGCTTCTGGGCCGACACCGTCTTGCACGATTAGATAAACCGTACCACTCTCCTCATATAGAATCAACCAGGCATTGATCATTTCTGCCGCGAGTTGCCTCGGCAGGTGCTGCCGGAAGTCCCTCAACACGCGCTCGTGAAGATCCGGCTCGACCTTTGTCCCCGGCATTTTCACAGCATACTCGCCCCACTTGCCAGCTTGTTGCTCCGGTTGAAGCTTTCGTACAATCGCGAAGGGAATAAACTCCCTCGGTGAATCAGGAACGCTCACGCCTTTAAGCCGGGCAAATACAGCATGTGCGCCCTCCTCCAAATCTTGAGGAAACGGTTTGGCTTCGCTTGTGATGTCGGATGCGACTTTTCCATCTTGAGCGTGCAGAGGCACCCAGCAAAATGCCAAAGTTGCCACGAACAGTTGGGGAAGGAGTGGCTTCATAAGGTGATAACGTATCTTTTAGTTTCTTGCCTAACTGCGTTATCGACCGACCGGTCGGGTTTGGGGGGTGATCGCCGACCGCTCGGTGAGCAGGGGACAAAGGCGACCCGACTCGGAGGATTGGAGTTTGGCAGCCTCGTTCATGTTGGGCTTTTAGGTCCGGCGGGCTGGGATGCCAAGCTTTTGGGAGGAATTTGCGTTTGGGGATCGGGCGGGGGGAAAGGTTCGGGGGCGGGGAGGGTCAAACGACCTTCCAACTTCGCTGGCAAGTGACGATCGCCGCCTGAGCGATTTCAGGCGCCTCCGTCGGCATTTCCAGGTTGGAATCCTGGGCGACAATTCATGATTTTTCAAACTCGGGGAATCAATCATTGCCGTCGGATGATCCAAATGTGGCATCGGAGCTAGCATTTTGGATCAAAGTGAGCAACTCGATGACCAAATTGAAAGCTTCGAGCACCTTAATGCTACATCCGATGACCAAAATAAGTCCTCCGATTGACAAAATGGTATCTCCGATTGATTTTTCTTGCGATCCGGTGCGGCTTGTATCAAGCTTTATTGCGAAATATCCAAACCGCCATGCCACTCACCGGACCTGCCTCTTACTTGCCGACCATGGATTCCTTCATTGCCCACTGGACCAGTGCCAACGCGGCCCTGGGCGGCGGGGCCGGCATCGCTCTGGGTGGCGGCGTCACCGTGGAGAACCTTTCCGAGATGCGGGAGAACCTCCAGGACCAGCGCAGCGAGGTGGAGAGCGCCCGCAACGGCGTGGAGCTGGCCCGCGCCCAGATTGAGACCCTGAAGGCGGCGATGCTGGAGCGGCTGAATCAGTTCAATCTCAAGCTGGCAAGCACCGACCCGGACAGTCCTTACATGTCCCTGCGCCCGAAGGCCTATTCCCAGAGCGAGGGGATGGGAAAGGTGCTGCAGCCGCTGGATGATCTGGCGGATCTTTGGCAGCGCTACAATGCCGCGAGCACCGGTGACCCGATCACCCTGATGGGCGGCTACACCCTCACCACTTTCATGACGGAGCGCGGCCTTCTCCAAGCGGCCTACCCCGCCTGGAGCGCGGCGCAGAACGGCCTGATGCTGGCCCGTTCCCAGCGGACGGAAATGGAGGGCCAGATCCGCACCGTGCTGGTGCAGTATCGCCAGCGCATCCCGGCGGAGTTCGCGGAAGGCAGCGCCATTCTCGCCTCCCTGCCGCGTCTTTCCCCGCCGGAAGGCTCCACGCCGGAGGCCGCCGTGCTTTCCGGCACCTGGGATGCCACCACGCAGACCGTCGATCTGGCCTGGGCCCCGATCACCGATGAAAGCGTCACCACCCTCCAAATCCGCGGCACCACCGGCCCGGACTATGAGTCGGACGATGAAAGCGTGATCGCCACCCTGCCCGCCAACGCCCCCGCCACCTGGACCGGAAACTGGGGCCTCACCGCCCCCGGCTCCTCCGCCACCTTCAAGCTCTACGCACAGACCGAACAAGGCAACGAGCGCGGCAGCAATGCCGTGACCGTGACCAGGCCAGTGGGGTGAGCGGGGATTTTCGGCAGCGTCAAAGCGCATGCACCCCTACCAGCGGGGGCGCACGTCGATCACGGGGTTGGTGTTGTAGTTACGGAAAATCATCGATACAGGGCGGCTGGTAGGGGTTGTCATGACGCGGCTTGTTCTGCTTCTTGTTTTCTTGCTTCGGCGACGATCTGAAGGCCTCCTCTAAACACAAGAACGGTAATGATCACGCCGATAAGTAAGTCCGGCCAACGCGAACCAGTCACGAAAATCAACACACTCGCCAAGATCACTCCGCAGTTGGCTAAGACGTCGTTCTTGGAGAAGATATAGCTGGCTCTCATGTGAACCTCGCCTTGCTTCTCCTTCGTAACAAGAGAAAGGCAAACCGAATTCGCAACCAATGCAGCACAAGAGACCAAAAACATGAGCCATGACTCTGGATCACTCCCGAAAAACGCACGACGGCTGATGTCGAAGAGAATACTACCCGCGACGATGATCTGAAAAATCCCGCTCAAAAATGCCGCTTTCGTCTTGATCGTTCCGCATCGCCCCACCGCGTAGAATGCGATCCCGTAAACCAGAGAGTCTGCTAGCATGTCGAGCGAATCAGCAAGAACGCCGGTTGATTCCGCGATGAGCCCCACGATCAGCTCGACGACAAACATGGTCGCATTGATGGCGAGTAGGATTACGAGCAAACGCTTCTGTGAAGAGTCGGTAACCTCGATATGGCAATCGCAGCAGGGCATAATTTCTTGCAGAACAGTGTTTATTCTCCCACTCGGAGCTGGATATCTAACGGTTTTTTGGTGGGCTTCACGATGGGGAGATGATCTCTGGAAATGCTTGGTTGTCAATGCGGCGCTTGTGGAAGCTCCAGGTCTTTCGGGCCTCGGAAATTGATTCGATTTTCCTGATGGCTTGTCTAGCTGTGACGATTGGATCTAGGCGCTTTGGACTGGTTGATTTTTTGGAACTTGAAGAAATCCAGTCACGAAAGGGGCACCGCTTCGGGTGCTGAAGCGCCCTTCGGGTCAGGGCGCTTCCCGTTCGGGATTGAGGTATTGCTTTTTCGTGGATTTCGTAATACCAGTCTGGCATGGCGACGATCACCCTGAAGCTCCCGGACGACGTGAACGAGACCCTCGACCACGAAAGCTCCCGACGCGGGATTTCCAAGTCCGCGCTGGTAAGGGAGGCGATCGAGATGGCCTTTCTCAACGCCAACCGGAAACAGGCCGCTGCCTCACAGTGGCTGGCGGAATGGAGGGGGAGCTTGAAGGAGGTGGTTCCGGATCCTGAGGATGAGCGTCTTCAGCATCTCTACCGCAAGCACGTGAAGTGACCGACTCATGAGGCTTTTGCTCGATACCAACATCCTGCTCGATTCGCTGCTATCGCGCCCCGGAGCCAAGGCTTCCGAGGCGGTTATGTCCGTTTGTGGCGGTTTGCACCAAGGCGCTGCGGCTTCGCATACGATTGCGACCCTTTATTACCTGCTCAGTCGTGAAAAGGGCGATGGGATCGCCCGCTTCTGTCTGCAACGCCTGCTCGATTGGCTTGAGATCGCAAGCGTCGGCGGGACCGAGGTGGCACGCGCCTTGAAGCTGACGATGTCGGACTATGAGGACGCCATGCAGGCCTCTGCGGCAGAAAGTGACCGGGCGGACTTCATCATCACGAGGAATG
>JAIXVN010000577.1 GCA_027483005.1 Verrucomicrobiaceae bacterium | reverse complement strand
TCATGGGCTTCCACCAATGTCGGTGGCGATGCCGCGAATGTGGACACCGACAAGGATGGCGTCGCCAACGGGGTTGAGTACTTCATGAACTCCGCCGCCGGATTCACCGCCAATCCGGGCCTTGTCGCCGGTGCCATCACCTGGCCCAACGGCGGCAATATCCCTGCCAGCGCCTATGGAACGCAGTTCGTCGTCCAGACCTCCCCGAACCTGTCCACTTGGACGGATGTTCCGCTTGGCAGCCTCACCACCAATACCAACGGACCCTCCGGAAGCCTCACATTCACTCTGCCCACCGGCTCGCCCACCTTGTTTGTCCGACTCAAGGTGACGCCGAACTGATCCCCCCGACCCAGGGCAGGAATGCCGATACTTCGGGTGTCGGCATTCCTGCTTTTCAGGAGAAAATGCATCGTTCAAGTTGAGGCATCGTCGATGGAGCTTCTGGGGCGTCAGGTCGTATGGGGTTCCATCGACAATCTCTCAAGGGTCGCCATCAACGTCGGGCTGCACCATCATTCCATCAGGTCCGATGGCGCTGCCTGCCGATCCCAATCGACAAAGAATCCCGCTGCTGCCTTCAGGATCAGCGGGACCATTCCCCAGCCCAGACTGAGCCATCCCGGTCCTCCCGCCATGCTCCCGCTCAAACCCCTCTTCCCGATTCTCTGGCTCGCTCTGGGTGCCGCACTGCGGGCTGATTTCACCTACGTCGATGCCACCACCAGCAACACCACGCTGGCGAACGGCAGCGCCTTCAATCCGGCGCCCAACGGCACCACCGGCAACGACAACAACTGGGAACTTCGCACCGGGTTTGGGTCAGGTGGAACGGTGATCGAGTCCGGAGGCGAGGTGGCCAGTGAAAATGCACCGGAGCTGAAAACCACCCTCACCGGTCTGACCCCGGGTGCCACCTACCGGATCTTCGCCTGCCTTTGGGATCCTACCAACGCCAGCGAAGATTGGAACCTCCGCGCCGGTGTCATCGCCAATCCAGGGGCGAACACGCTTTTCTCCGCCGCCGATGCCACCACTGAACTCGTCGCCACCGCTGCTGTCCCCGCCAGCACCCTGACCTTTTCCTCCGCTCCCACCACGGTGCTCGACAGCGGCAATCGCACGATGCTCGCCGCCTCCATCGGAACGCTGGCCGCCGATGGCAACGGACAGATCTCCGTCTATCTCGACGATCGGAACGCCGCCACCAGCCCGAATCTCCGCAGCTGGTATGACGGGCTGGCCTATGAGTTCGTGGCTCCGCCTTCCAACAACGTCATCTACGTGGATGCCAGCGCATCCAACACCCGACGCTGGGACAACCAGACCTTCAGTCCCGCGCCCGACGGTGTGAGCGGGGCCGACAACAACTGGGAAATCCGTAACCTCGGCAACGGGGCGAATGTTTATGAATCCTGCGCCGAGGCCGCTGAGAACGCTCCGCTTCTCGTCACGACCCTGACCGGCCTCACTCCCAACACCCGCTATCTGCTCTACGCCTACTTCTGGGATGCCACCACGGGAAACTGGAGGATCAAGGCCTCCGTGAAATCATCCGACATCAACAACAACGGCACCCCAGGCATCGCCTCGGACGACTTCCTGCCCACCTCGCCACTCACCCACTTTGCCGCCGACAGCAACGATGGCGGGCTTGCCACCGATGCGCTCCCGGCCGCCAACACGGTCTTCGTTTCCAACCCGCTATTCACCCAGAATGATCGTGTCCTGATGGAAGCCCCTCTGGGCACCTCCGTGAGTGATGCCAATGGCAACCTTTCGATCTATGTCGATGATCTGGCAGGCGTGGACCAGTCCCGCCGGACCTGGTTCGACGGTGTCGGCTACAAGCTGGCCCTCCCGCTGACTCCCAGCGCCGATGAGGATGGGGATGGCCTGACCAATGGCGAGGAGGTCACCAACGGCACGGATCCCTATCTCGCGGACACGGATGGCGATGGCTACAGCGACTCCGCCGAGGTGACCGCCGGCTCCAATCCGCTCAGCGCCCTGTCCGTTCCGCCGCTTCCCGGAAACTCGCTCCAGATGACCTCCGACGGTGCGTGGACCTGGTTCAATGACGAACGCGCCATCTTCCATCAGGGCTCGCTGTTCATCGGCTATGTCAAAAGCAACGGCCAGTATGGCGTCACGCGCTACAATCCGGCCACGAACGTGACCTCGGACATGATCATCAGCACTGCCACTTCCCAGCAGCAGGATGACCACAACAATCCTTCCTTCACCGTGCTCCCGGACGGAAAACTCTTGGTGCTCTACGCCAAGCACAACTCCGAGCGACGCTTCTATCAGCGGACCTCGCTCGTGCCTCTGCCCACCACCAATGCCGACTGGGGACCTGAGATCATCCGCACGCTCACGGCGAGTGACACCTACAACAACACCTATCTGCTCAGCGGAGAGTCCAACCGGATCTACAACTTCCACCGCAACATCAATTTCAATCCGACCATCACGATCTCGGATGACCTCGGCGCCACCTGGCAGCCTTCCATTCCCTTCATCGCCGTCGGCACCGGCGGAGTCCGGCCGTATCCGCGCTACTGCTCGAACCGGACCGATCGCATCGATCTGATCTACACCGATGGCCATCCGCGCGACCTCGACAACTCGGTTTATCACATGTTCTACAGGGCTGGCGGCTTCTACAAGACCGACGGCACCCTGATCGATACCTTCGCGAACCTTCCGCTCGAACATCAGTCCGGCCAGCGCGGTTCGGTCATCTATCAGTTCTCCTCAGCCGCCTGGGGGGCAGGGCAGGGGCCCAACGACTGGATTCCCAATGCCCGCGGCTGGACCTGGGACATCCACTACGGCCAGGACGGCAATCCCGTCTGCGTCTTCCAGGCGCAGACCGGCACCGATGCCACCTGGGCCACCTCGCGCATCTACTACTACTATGCCCGCTGGACCGGCACTGCCTGGCAGAAGCGCTTCATCGCCCAGGCGGGAAGGGGAATCTACGCGGCGGAGTCCGACTACGGCGGCGGCATGTGCCTCGACCCGAAGGACCCGAATGTCATCTACATCGCCTCCAACGCGGCCAATCCCTTCAATCTCGGAGATATCAACAACGTGCCGCTCAGCACCAACAACCGCTACGAGATCTATCGTGGCGTGACTCCCGACGGCGGACTGACCTTCACCTGGACCCCGATCACCACCAACTCCGTGGCCGACAACTTCCGTCCCATCATCCCGGAAAACAGCCCCTACGACGATACGGTCATCTGGTTCAATGGGACTTACAACACCTACACCAACTACAGCACCAAGGTCCTCGCCATCCTCCGCAATGACCTGCGGATGAAGACGAGCCTTCTGGTTCCGGCGTCGAACACCGGCACCTTCGAATGGAAATCCTCGCCGGGCTGGCGCTACCGCATCACCGGCTCCGAGGACCTCAACGGCTTCCCCCACACCATCGTCAGCGGCATCGAGTCCCAGGGCGAGACCACCACCCGCACCTTCACCTTCCCCCCCACGCTCACCAGCAAGCCCAAGGCCTTCTTCCGCGTGGAAACGGAGTGAGCTTGTTGGCGGAAGAAACAGGGCTTGCCGCCGATTTGCTCAGCGTCCGTTCCACTTCACCAGCTCGGCGTAGGTCACGCCCTTGCCGCCGAAGAGGTCGAGGGCGCTGCCGACGGTGACATCGACCCGGCCTTGGCCGAGCTGATCGACCTTTTCCACATCCGCCAGGCTGGAGGCGCCGCCGGCGTAGGTCATGGGGAGCTTGCCCCAGGCTCCGAGAAACTCGACGAGTTCGCCGTCGATCCCTCCGCAGAGGCCTTCGACGTCGGCGGCGTGGATCAGGAACTCATCACAAAAGGGGGCCAGTCGATCCAGGGTGGCCACGGTCACATCGAGATCCGTCAGGGTCTGCCAGCGGTTCATGGCCACAGTCCAGCCGCGATCGGTGCGGCGGCAGGAAAGGTCGATCACCAGCCTGTTGGAGCCAATCGCCGAGACCATGGCATCGAGGGCTTCGGACAAGAATTTCCCGGCCTTGTCGAAGAGTACGGAGGTCACGATCACGTGGCTGGCCCCGGCGTCGATCCACTGCGCGGCGTTGTCCGGCGTGATTCCGCCGCCGAGCTGAAGGCCTCCGGGCCAGGCGGCGAGGGCCTCCTTCGCGGCGGCGTCATTTCCGGGGCCGAGCTTGATCACGTGGCCGCCTGTTAGAGCGTCGCGACGGAAGGTTTCGGCGAACCAGGCGGAGGGCTTTTCCGAGACGAAGTTCTCCTTCGGTCCCGCGCCGTCATCGCGCAGCGTGCCG
>JAIXVN010000073.1 GCA_027483005.1 Verrucomicrobiaceae bacterium | reverse complement strand
TTGTCGGGCAGGTAGTTCACGCCGAGGCCGGTGAGCGAGGCGTTGGCCTTCTTGCCAGTCTCCATGTCGAAGCTGACCAGCAGGAAACGGGTCGATTTGGCATCGAGGGTGAAAGCCGCGCCGTGCTGGTCGTTGGCGGAGAACGGGCTGACCTTCGAGCCGACGGAATAGGGCTCAGCGAAGGCAATCGAGGAGCAGAACACAGCGGCGAGGGCGAGCAACCGGAAGGCGGATTGGAATGGCTTCATGATCGGATGGTTGGAAGATTGATTGATTCTGACTGAACCGTTACGATTCTATCCAGCAAGGGCGGCTTCGCCAGCGCTAAACTCACGGATCATGAAAACCACGCTTTTCCTGGGACTCTCCCTTCTCTCCCTCATCGCCTCATTTTCCGCCCTGGCGGCGGATCTTGCGGTCGATTCCCAGAACAGCTGGGTCAAGATCGATGCCAGTGCCACCGGACACACGTTCAATGGCTCTCTGTCGAAGTTCGATGCCAAGGTCAGCGGCGATCCGACTTCGCTGGTTCCTTCGTCCGCGACGCTGCAGTGGGACTTTTCCGACCTCAAGACAAACGATGCCAAGCGCGATGCCGAAATGCTGAAGTGGCTGGAGTATGCCAAGAATCAGAAGGGTTCCTTTGAAATGACCAAGACCTGGACCGACTCGGCCGGAAAGGTCTGGGCCCAGGGCAACCTGAAATTCCATGGGATTTCCAAGGCGGTGGCTTTCCCGCTGAACACCTCGAAGTCCGGCGACCGGGTGAGGATCGATGGCGCGGTCTGGATCGACTACCAGGATTTCAGCCTGCCCATCATCCGCAACATGGCGGTCATGACCGTCGATCCGAAACTCAAGATTTCCTTCCACCTCGAAGGCGACGCCAAGTGATCCGCTGAACTCGAATTTCCGGATCATGACTCCAGATCATTGGTGGCACCACCGCTTTGCCTGCGGCCTGGCGGTGATGAAGATGGCCTTTCGCGGCGGCATGGGCCGTCTCGATCGGGTGGAACCGCGCCTCGCGGCAGCTCTCGGGGATGTTCTGGCGCGCCCTGGTTCGCTGGTCCGCTCGACGATGGCCTATCACATTGGAAACGAGATGGGCCTCCCTGAGGACCGTTCCCGCTCGATCGGCTGCGGCATCGAATATCTTCACACGGCTTCGCTGATTTTCGACGACATGCCGTCGATGGACGATGCTCGCACGCGTCGGGGATCTCCTTGCATCCACGTGGCTCACGGCGAAGGAGTGGCCACCCTGGCGGCCCTGGCCTTGATCAACCGCGGCTACGGATTGCTCTGGCAGGGGATCGGCAATGTCCGGCCCGCACGGCGGAAGATGGCTGGAGACCTCGTGGAATCGTGCCTCGGACTCGCCGGACTGGTCGGTGGACAGGCCCACGACCTGCGCGGCTGGCGCGAAGGCCAGGATGTCAGCGAAGTCATCCACGTGGCGGCGATGAAGACCGCGACGCTGCTCAGGCTGCCGGTCGTCCTGCCTGCGCTGATCGGCTGTGGTACGGATCGCGAGGTGCGCTTGCTGGACCGTCTGGCACTGCTGCGCGGGCTGGCCTACCAGGCGGCGGATGATCTCAAGGACGTGCTTTGCCTGCAAAATGAAAGCGGCAAGACCAGTGGTCGAGATGATGCCATGGGTCGGCCAAACCTCGCTCTGGCGGAAGGGGTAACTGCAGCCTCGCAGCGCTTCCAACGCTTGCAGGACATCGGCGACCGGGTTCAGAGCCGGCTCCCCGGGCCGCCTGAACGCTGGTGGATGCTTCCCTTCATGAGGGTGGCGTCTCCCTGGCCCGGCGTCGAGGAGGACACCGTCGCCGTCTGAGAGGCATCTTGTCTTGTGTCTTGAATCTCGAAGTCTTGAATCTCTTCCGTGTCCCTCTGGCGATTGATCTTCACCAACCTGCGCCGCCACCGCGTCCGCACGGCCATCGGCGCGACCGGAATCGCCCTCGGCGTGGCGACGATGCTGAGCGTGGTGGGCGTGCTTTCCGGCGCAGTCCGGATGTTCGAGCGCATTCTCCGCAGCGACTCCGAGCTGGTGGTCTTCTAGCGCAATGTGTCCGACCTTTTCTTCAGCAACGTGCCGGTTTCGCTGGCGGATGATCTGGAAAAGCAGGCGTCGGTGAAGGATGCGCAGCCGGTGCTGTTCGCCATCGTGGCGGCTCCCGAGCGTCCGGTGATCACCTGCTTCGGGATCCGGGCCAGCGATGGGCGGTTGCAGAAGGCGACCTGGGTCAAGGGCTCGATCACCGCCTTCCGCGATGATGGCGACGCGATCGTTCTCGGTGAACGCGCCGCCGAATTCCTCAAGGCCGAGCCCGGACAGAAGCTCGAACTCGGCCAGCAGTCGTATCCGGTGGCGGGAATCGTCCGCACCGAGAATGGCTTCGAGGACGGCGGGGTGTTCATGCCTCTGCGTTGTGCGCAGAAGGCCTTCCACAAGGAAGGCGTGGCGTCGATCGTCAGCGTGGCGATGAATCCGGGTCACGAGACCGGCGAGGTGAAGGAGTGGATGAAGGCGAATCATCCGAAGTTCAGCGCGCTGGAGAACGAGGAGTTCAGCAAGAGCTACTCCCAGTTCAAGATCCTGAAGACCACGGCCTGGGTGGTCGGGGGCTGTGCCTTCCTGTTGGGTGGCCTCAGCGTGACGAACACGATGATCCTTTCGGTGTTCTCGCGCATCCGCGAGCTGGCGATCGTCCGGGTTTCCGGGTTCTCGAAAGGCCAGGTGGCGCGGATGATTTTCGGCGAGTCGCTGGTCGTCTCGTTCATCGGCATGATCGCCGGACTGGTGCTCAGCGCCGCGGGTCTGCGCTTGCTCAAACTCGTGCCCCAGCTTCAAGGCTACATCGACCCGAGTCTCGGTCTAACAGAAATTCTCGGAGCCCTGCTGCTGGCCGTGGTGACCGCCCTGTTGGGTGCGCTTTACCCGGCCTGGTATGCCGTGCGCCTGAAACCCGCCGACGCCCTTCGCTATGAGTGAGATGATTTCCGTGGAGGACGTGTGGAAGAGCTTCGACCGCGGCCGGATCGAGGTTCTGAAGGGGGTGAACCTCAGCATCGCACGCGGTGAAGTGCTCGCGCTTTGCGGCACCTCGGGTTGCGGAAAATCGACGCTGCTGCATGTCATCGGCGGCCTCGAGCCACCGGATCGAGGCGTGGTGAGGATCGATGGCGGGGCCCCTTCGGGAGAGGCCGAGCGGCTTGAGCTGTTGCGCCGTGGGGTCGGCTTTGTGTTCCAGCTTCATCATCTGGTGGCGGGCTTGACCCTTGAGGAAAACTGCCTCGTCCCAGCGGTGGCCACCGGCCTCTCGCGCTCGGCGGCGAGGGCTCGCGTGCGCGAGCTCGCGGAGGCCACCGGGATCGCGGGACGTCTGGATCGCCGTGTCCGTGAGCTCAGTGGGGGTGAACGCCAACGCGGTTCACTTGTTAGAGCCTTGCTGAATGATCCGCCGATCCTGCTGGCGGACGAACCGACGGGGGCACTCGACGAAACCAATCGCGAGCGGGTGTTTGAACTTTTACTCGATCTGGCGAGGTCGCAGGGCAAGACGCTGATCATCGCCACCCATGATCTCGATCTCGCACGGCGCTGCGACCGGGTGGTGCGGATGCGTGATGGGAAGGTGGTGGAGGATGGCGTTTGAGGACGCCGGAGAAGGCCGCGTGACAGCGGCGCGGCATGCGCTGGGCTGGCTGGTGCTGGCAAATGCCGTGGGCGTGTGGATGGCGGCCCTGTTGCTTTGGCCCAGTCTGGGCTCGCTCACCGGTGAGGCTGGATATGGCCGCTGGGTGCCGGTTCATTTGAACGTTCAGCTCTATGGGTGGACCAGCCTGCCGCTGCTTTGCTGGCTGTTCGCGATCCATCAGGTCGGATCTTCGAAGTGGGCGGGTCCGGCGATCTGGGGATGGTCGGCGGCCTTGTTGCTGGGTGCGGTGTCCTGGCTTTCCGGGCACACAACGGGGAAGATTTTCCTCGATTGGTCAGGCGGTTCCTTGCTGGCGCTGATGCTGGCCCAGGGGCTTTTGTGGTGGGTCTTGGCGGCGGCTTGGCGTCGGCACCGCACGGGCTGGACGAAGCTGAAACGCATCGCGACGGCCTTAGGGCTGCTGATGCTGGCGGGCGTGCCGTGGATGCTTGCGATGGCAACTTCGCCCTCGACCTATCCGCCGTTCGACAAGACGACCGGCGGTCCGACCGGTGCGAGTCTGTTAGGCTCGACGCTTTCCGTGGTGGCGATGCTCCTGATGCTTCCTGCCTCGCTGGGATTGAGTCGTGCGAAGCCTTCCAAACGCTGGCTCTGGTGGGTCTTCGTGGCGGAGTTCGTGACCTTCATCGCACTGGAAGCGAAAGGAGGCACTCATTTCTCGCTGCCGCAGATCATCGGGCTCGGATTGTTGCTGCCGTGGCTGTGGTGGATTCCGTCCGAGTGGAAGTGCTTTGACTGGCCGGAGCGTTCGATTTTCTGGAAACGATCCATGCTCGTTTGGTGGGGCCTGCTGACGGTCGCGGGCTGGCTGGAATTCCTTCCCGGCGTGCTGGACCGGATGAAGTTCACCAACGGCCTCGTCGCCCATGCCCATCTGGCGATGGCGGGCTTCACTTCTTCCTTCGGGCTCCTTCTGCTGACGCTATTGGGCGGTGAAAAGATCTGCTCATCCCTTTCCCGGGGAGGCTTGATCTGGAACGCGGCGGTGGGTCTGCACGTGCTGGTGCTGATGATCTGCGGCTGGCTGGAAGGGGGCTCAACCTCCTGGATCGATGGTCATCCGCTCTGGCGTGAGGCCGCGTTTATCATCCGTTTTCTCTGTGGGCTGATCATGCTCTACGTCGCCGCATTCTGGTGGCGCGGCAGTCTTTCAAACTCCGACGACTCATGAATCTACATTTCAAATCGAAGGCTGCAGGCTGGATTCCGTGGTGGAGTGCCGGGGTGGGGGCGATGGATGCCTGCACCGGACTGCTGCTGATTTTCGCACCCGAGTTCACCTTGAAACTGATGAAGCTGAGCGTTCCGGCGGACGTGCTTCCGTATCAATCGTGGATCGGGGCCTTCGTGCTTTCCACCGGACTGGTCTATGCCTGGGCGATCCGTCAACCGGTCAATGAGCGGGAACGTGGAGCTCGGGAAGCGATCTGGAAGATGACGGCGCTGGTGCGGACGGTCATTGCCCTTTTCCTCACGGCGAAGATTCTAACAGGTGGCCTGTCGGCAGGCTGGGCCACCGTGGTTGCAACGGATGCCGTGGTGGCGCTGGTGCAGTGGGTGGCCTTGAGACGTCGATGGCTGGCATGAATCGAAAACTGTCATCCGGGATCTCGGTGTCGCTGGCGGTCGCCGGGGTCTATGCTTATTTCCTGCTGTTCGCGCAATTCGCCTTTCTCGGCCTGCTGCAAGCCAAGGTCAGCGGCGAAGGATTGAAGATCGTGCTCTCGATGATGGCGCTTGGAGGCGTGGTATCGGGCTTCGTGGTTTCGAGATCGGGCAAGTCCGGGCGCACCGCCTTCATCGTTGCGATGCTGAGCTGTGCGGTGGTGGCCCGATGCAGCCCTCTAACAGATTCATCGTTCCTGTTCGCGATGCTGTCGCTGGTCATGGGGGCTTCACTCGGAACCGCGACCGTTTGCCTGGCCTCGCTGATCGGTCGAAACCTGGAGCCTGGAAGTGGCTGCCTATGGGTGGGTCTGGGAACCGGCCTGGCCTATGGCTGCTGCAACATTCCGGTGGTGTTCATGGCGTCTCCGGCGGTTCAGGCTTCGGTCTCGGCTGCCTTCGCCACTTTGGCAGCTCTGGGTGGAGCCAAGCTTGATGATCTGCGTGGAGAAATGCCCGGTGTGAAGGCGATCCCGTGGCGGGCGATCCTGGTTTTCGGGGCGCTGGTCTGGATGGACTCGGCGGCGTTCTACGTCATCCAGCATGCACCGGAATTGAAGGACGGAACCTGGGGCCCAGAGCGCCTGTGGCGAAATGCGGCGGTGCATGTCGTGGCGGCCATTTTCGCCGGGTTCTGGCTTTCAAGAGGCGGATGGAAATCGCTCTGCGTGACCGCGTGGGCCGTGCTGGCACTGGCGGGCTGGTGGGTGAACGACGCTGCGACCCGCGAGTGGGCAGGCTGGATTTATCCGGCCGCGGTGTCCCTCTACTCGACCGCACTGGTGGCCTGGCCGGGCTTGCTGGCGGTGCGGACGGAAAGTGCCGGAAGGAGCATTGCGTCGAGAGCGGCGTGGCTTTTCGGGATCGCCGGGTGGATTGGCTCTGCGAATGGGATCGGGATGGTGGAGTCGCTGCAGCGGGTTCCGGGCCTTTTCCTGATTCTGGCTGGGCTGGTGGTGGTTGGGGGCACATCCCTGAAGCGCCTGAACCGGCGGGCGGCCTTTGTCGTCCTTTTCATGGGACTGGCAGCGTTTTTCGGCCGGAAAAAACCTTCTGTTTCCACTGACGCGGTGGAGAGGGGGCGGCAGGTCTATCTTTCCGAAGGCTGCATCCATTGCCACTCGCGCTACGTGCGACCCGGATCTGCTGATGAAGCTGTTTGGGGAAGGTCTGCCGATCCGACGCTCACTGCGGCGGAGAAGCCGGTGTTGATCGGCAATCGGAGACAGGGGCCGGATTTGTTGCGCGTCGGCGGAAGGCGCTCGGAAGGCTGGTTGCGCGCCCATTTCCTCGATCCGAGGCTGCTCAGTCCAGACTCGGTGATGCCTGCTTACGGGCATTTGTTTCAGGACCAGCGGGGAGGGGATTTGATCACGTTTCTTCGTCAGAACGTCGCTGAGGACGTGGCGGAGACCCAAGCGCGGGCGGCAAGCTGGAAGCCGGCTGCCAATCTCCAACCGGATGCTTCGAAGGGGAAATTGCTTTTTACTAATAGCTGCATCGCCTGTCACGGAGCCGGGGGCAGGGGAGATGGACCGCTTGCACAAGACTTGAAAAGCCCGCCGCGCAACCTGCTGGTTGGCCCGTTTTCCTGGACCTTGGCACGTCCCGACGAGCCGCAGCTTTCGACCGTGATGCGGGTCCTGAAATTCGGCCTCCCCGGAACCGACATGCCAGGGCACGAGACCTGGTCGGATCAGGATCTGGCTGATCTGGCGGCCTTGGTGCTGGAACTGCGTCATCAGCCCTAGAATCCGGTGTCCGCCAACGCTGGACAAAGGCCCGGACCTCTGGCAGACCTCCGCCGCCATGTCCGAGTTGTCGAAAGCCTATGAACCCGTTGATGTAGAGGCGAAGTGGTACGCCGCCTGGATCGAGGGAAAGTGTTTTGAAGCCGATCCGTCTGCCGACGCACCGGGCTATTCCATCGTCATCCCGCCGCCGAACGTCACCGGCATCCTCCACCTCGGTCACGTCCTCAACAATTCCCTTCAGGACATCCTCGCCCGCCGCGCCCGCCAGAAGGGCAAGGAAGTGCTGTGGCTCCCCGGCACCGACCACGCG
>JAIXVN010000047.1 GCA_027483005.1 Verrucomicrobiaceae bacterium | reverse complement strand
AGGCCCGGGGTAGAGATGACCGTGGCTCCGGCGATGTTCATGGTGGCGTTGCCGGTGCCGGTGCTGGAAGCCAAGCCGAGAGTGACGGCCGTGTTGAAAATCACCGAGCCACCGTTGAGCGGGAGCGTGCTGGTGGCGCTGTTGCCGCCGGTGCTGTTGCCCATCGTCAGCGCGTTCACGTCCAGGACCCCGCTGCGGAAGGTCATGCTGGAAGTGTCATTTGAACCCGCAGTGCGCCTCGAGATGATCAGATTGTTGATCAACAGGTCCGCATTTCCGCCGGACAGGCCGGTGCTGGCCGAGCCGCCGAGATCGAACTTGCCGCCGCTGGCGGTGCCGGTGCTGCCCCCCTGGTTTTCACCGATGTGGACGTTGGCTCGGGAGCTGCCGCCGGTCAGGCCACGGAGGGTGAGCGTTCCGGTGGTGGTGTTGAAGATGAGCGTGGTGCCGACGTTGCCGCGGCCCTGGTTGTTGAAAACTCCGACGTAGAGGCCGGTGGTGTTGATCGTGTTGGTGCCACTGCCCAGCCGCAGGGTGTAGGCGGAGGCGTTGGTCGTGTTGCCGAAGCCGCCACCGACGCTGACCTTGGTGGCGCTCAGGGTGCTGTTCGCGCTGAGGATGGCGGTGAAGGGAAACGAGCCGCTGCCGTTCGTCGAGCCGTTGCCGACGGCGAAGGTGCCGGTGCCGAGGTTGGCGTTGAAGGTGCCGAGACCGCTCATGTTGAGCGTGCCGGTCGCCGTGCCTCCGCCACCGATGTAGAAGTTGTTGTTGGTCGCGCCGCCGCCGTTGTTGATGGCGAGGGTGCCGCTGGCACCGGTGAGGGTGAGGTTGGTCGTTCCGCTCGAGGCGCCGATGCTGACCGCTCCGCTGATGTTGAGGGTTCTGCCGGCACCAACGGTGATGGTGTTGGCGCTTGTACTGTTGGTGATGACGTTCAGCGATCCGAAGGATGAACCGCCATTGCCAAGATCGAGGGAGGAAACCGTGGTGGAACCGTTGCTGGCTCCGAAGTTCAATGTTCCGGTGGTATTGAACTGGTTGTCAACCGACGTGGCGACCGCACCCGTGTTCGCCAGCGTTACGGCACCTGCTCCGGTGACCAGATTGCCGGCGGCAAGGGAGTAGGAGTTGGTGCGGTTGAAAACGAGCGTGCCGCTGTTCGATATGGCACCTGAGCCCATCGTGCCGGTTAAACCCGCATTGCCGATTTGCAGCGTGCCTGATCCGATATGGGTCCCGCCTGAATAAGAGTGGGTCCCTTCAAGGATGACGGAGCCTCCGCCTGTGACGTTGACCCGGGTGCCTCCAGTGATGCCGTTGGTGTCCGGACTGCTGATTGTGTAGGAAAGTGCCGAGCTGTTTTCGAAAAACACGTTGCCGGTGGAGACGCCGCCGTCGGCGATGGTCACCGAGTTTTGGGTGACGGCGGTGGCAACGCCGCTGTTCCAGTAGTTGTCGGCGAAAACGACCCCATCGAGCGTGGAGGATGCGACATTGAAGGTGGTTGCAACCAAGGCGGCGTCCCACAGGTTGCTGGCGAAATTCGCTGTGGTGGAGGAATCCCAGGTCGTGCCGCCCGTGCCAACCCAGTTGCCAAGGTTGGTCACGTCGCGCAGCTGGATGGCATTGATCTGGGACGAAGCATTGCCATCGAGGGTGAATGCCTGGGTCGTGGAGTTGGCGGGGAATACTCCAATCGCGAACTGCCCCAATCCACCGGCTGCATTCGTGTCATTGAAGTCGAGCGTGATGGTGTTTCCCCCGGTGCTGGTAGCGGTTTCGATGCGTCCGGAACCTGTGGCGCGGGTGTCGTTCACCCAGAACTGGGAGAGGTAGCGGTGGCCGGAGGTGAGCGTGTTGAGGGTGAGGGTGGCCGCAGCTCCGCCGTTGTAGGAGGCCCCGGCCAGCATGGCCTTGTAGGCAGCTCCGCCTCCGAAGGTGCCCCAGCCGCCGTCGTCGAAGGCCCCCGCGCTGCTTCCTCCGTTACTGACGAGGGTGATGCCGAGGCCGGTTCCCCACGCGGTCTGACTGCTCACCCCGGTGAACGTCACCCCGTTCACCGTTTGGTTGGTGTTCGAAGCGTTGTAGGCATAAACCAAGCCACCCACCGTCTGGATGTCGGAGTCTGCGGAAATCGTGGTGGGAGCCCGCCAGATGATGGGGGCGGCCTGGACGACCGGACCACCTGAGAATGAGGCAGCAAAGCACAGGGAAATTCCTGATCCGAGTAAGGAGCGGGACACGAGAAAACGATTGGGTTTCATGGGAGTGAGGGCGGGAGGTTTTTGAGATAGACCGTCGTCTGATCCCCCAATGCTCCAAAAAGGCAGAGGACTTCCTTCTCGATGCTGCGACATTGCTGCATGCCACCGTCTTGGATCGATGAGTTCATGAAGCTGATGAGACGACCTCATCCCTTCATGAGCCAAATGGAAGGCGCCTGGTGTTCGGAAAATTGGGTTTTCGGATTGCGCAAAGATTCCCACCTTCGGAAGCCAACTGTCAAGAGAGCCATCGTGAATCCAATCCGTGTATACCAATTACCCCCATTTGGGGGATGCCGATGGCCAAAAGCATCTCCAAAATTCAAGGAGTCATGAGAGGGTCGTGCTTGGGCTTAAGTGATATTTCGACTCTCTTAACATCTTCCGGATTCACGGCGCTTACTACTTCCCCGAGGTTTCTAGAAGTGATTTCAAAAGTGCCTGACAAAAATCATGCATTGATCCGGATCTGCCGAGGAAATGAGGGGGCGAGAGCTTGGATTGGGAATTGGGCGCGAGTGGAATCGATTCGGGATCAATCTATCTCTGAATTCCTTTTGACATTTCTTGATTCACACGATCACCTTTTCCGCTTCTCGTCGACGAACCAACTTTTCAAGTCATAGGTCCCGTTGCTTGGATATCTTCTTAAATGAGTTAGACCGTCCACACCCTTGAACTCTTCTTGTAGATTTATTGTCGCTCTCCCGTTGATTTCATCCAATACAATCGAGCCTGTCGCTTTTTGATTACTAGGCCGAAGGCATGCGGAATATGCTGATTTCGGGTCTCTGAAATTCACATTCTCCCCAAGAATTTCGAGGCTTTCCTCATCATACACTTTTGATTCAAAGGGGCCTTCAGTGCCGTAAAGCGCGTAGAACTTATGCTTAATGAGCAAGATCGTTTTGGGAGAATCGTTGGTCATCAGGTGATTCCATTGCTTTGTGTGTGACTCCCCCTCCACCCAGCGTGGAGACTGGACGCAGCTGACGCACACAAATGCAACTATCAACAGAATCGGAGGAACGCCTTTCATGGTTTAATTTGCAAACATTGATGTATCAATTTGACTGACAAATCTTTAGTGCTGCTTCGGAACTCCATCGACGATCCACCTCCTGATCTCATACGTCCCATTTTCAGGGCATTTTATCGCCCTTTTTGATCCGTTCGAATCCATGCCGTCCTCTTCTAGGTTGATGACTGCTTTTCTTTCTGTCGAATCCAACAGGATTGATCCACGCTTATCCTTGTCGGCGATCTTATCGCGGATACTGTAGATTTTATCAGCGTCGCTGAAAATGGCATTATCTTGAGATATGACGAATGCATTTTTAGGAAAGTTCTTCGATTGGAAAAAACCTTCCGGACTAACAGGAGTAGTTATTGTGTGAATT
>JAIXVN010000316.1 GCA_027483005.1 Verrucomicrobiaceae bacterium | reverse complement strand
TGCGGGAAGGTCGCGCAGGAGATCCTGCAGCTTCGGATTGTCCCGTCGCGCATAGAGGTAGAGTGGTTCCTTCAGGTCCGGCGAGTTGGCGATCAGGCACTGCCAGGTATCCTCATCGCTGAAGTTCCGGTTGTAGTAGGAGCCGATCTTCAGGCGAACACGCATCTCCCCGGCGATGGGGTAGCTTCCATCCAGCAGGCCACTCCAGGGTGCGCTGCAGAAGCGGCTGTAGGCCTTGAAGTCCACCTTGGCATGCCCATCCAACTCGTAGCCGACATCGAGCACCCGGGACGAACCATCCTTCATGGTGAGCAGAAAGGAGTCGTACGCCCGACCCTCCTGCATGGGAAGGCTCGCGGCAGAGAGCTTGGTGATGGTTTCCGTGAGTCCGGGGCCGTGGCTGTAAAAATCCTCCATGAGGCCAGCCACTTCCTCGGGCTGATCCACCCATGGGAGGCGCTCTGCGACGGTGGTTGCGGCGATGAATGCATTTGCCACATCAACGGTCCGCAGTCCCTGCCAGGTGGCGGCTTCGGGTTCTCCCTGCGGGGGGATCGAAGCGGAGCCCGGTGGACTTGGGGCCTTCGAGGTGGAGGCCGCGACGGCGGTGGTCTTTCCCGGACGCATCAGGACCACCAGCAGGCCGACAAAGCCCAGCAGCAAGACCACAAGCGCCCCGCGACGGATCCACCGCGGCAGGGTGGGGCTGGTGGAGGATTGGCCGAAATGATTCTCCTGGCTCGCGGACCGGCTTTTCCGTCTTCTGCGGCGGGAGCCAGGTTCGAGCTCTTGGCGATACGAGCGCTGGGGTCTGCGATAGATGGAGGACATGGTCGCGTGGGCGGTTTCTGGGGAAATGGGGGCGAGATGGGCCGGGGAGTAAAGGCGGCGCTTGCAGTCAGGCACAGGCGATCTCTTGGGAGGCTCCGGTGCCCGTCGATCCGTGGGTTAGCCTAGGCCGCCATGGCTCTGCGGCGGCGGGCGAGGTGGGGAATTTTCCCGGCGTCGAGCCGGGGGTGGATGAACCTCCAGTCGGCGGCTTCCCAGCCAACGAGGAGGACCTTGTGAGGATTGATGGCGGAGGGCTGATGTGACATGCAATTGGTAGGAGGGGATGCCACTTCAAAGAGGGTGTCCTCAAGCAAGACGAGAATGAGGTTCGTGATAAGGCTACCAATTCCGTCAGCGGGGAGATGTGCAGCACTGATGAAAAACTTGCACGATTGCAGCAAGGGGGCCGTGCCGCATCAGTTTCACCTTCCTCACCTCCGTACGTTCCCCCTGGTCCGTGGCAAGCGGCACATGATGGCGGGGGCCTGGCAGAGTTCGGGGAACAAATGCAGGGAAGGCGGTATCGAGCGATTCAGGGTGCCTTGAGGGTTCGTTCGCTTGGTTGTGGGCGGTCCGTCGCCGGGTCAGCTGTCCGCGCAACGTAATGTTTTGTCTGAAGGAGACCGTTCTGAAGGCATCACGTCTGCAAGCCATGTTGATCAGCGATGATTCATTCCCCGCTGTCGAATGGAACCGCGATGGGGGTCGAAATCATTCCTTTCTCCACCGGGCCTGGCTCGGATCCGAGCAGTTTTGGAGTTTGGGACGAAACTCCGATCGCGCAAGGACAAGGAAACCGATGGTTCGAATTCCAGATTCCGAACTTCGAAAAGTTTAACTCATGGATGGCGAGGCAAGATGGTTTCAGGCGGCAAATGACGAATGACGAATTTGATCTAAAATGCTCCTATCCATCCGCCGGATTCGCCTGATCCTTTGCCACCGGCCTCAAGATCACCTGACGCAGGTCCATCACGGCTGCACCTTTCTTGCTGCGGGGACGAACTTCGAGGGTTTGCGGACCGGCTGCCTTGAAGGTGACGCGACCGATGAGGCGCTCCTTGAAGTTTTGAAAATGTCCGGTGTCCTCGACGGTGAAAGTGGCGGTCTGGTCAGCAGTGGTGACCGCCACCTCGCTGCCGCCGCTGTCTTTTCCACAACCCTGCCAGACATGGATGTCATAGGTGCCGGGACGGCTGACTTCAAACGCCCATGAGGCCCAATCGCCTTGATTCGTCCAATAGCCGAGGGTGTTTTTCTTCTCCTCTGATTCATACCGGAGCTTTTCGCCTGTGACCTTTGCCTGGCTGGAGTGCAGGACAATGCGCCCGCCGGTGAGCTGGGCAGGCAGGATGTATTCCTTGGAAACCTGATCGCCCTTCTTGAACTCCTCATGGCAGGAGGCACAGCGCGGGAGCTTGCCCCGTTCGACGATTTTCGACGCCGCTCCGTCGACGGTGAAGAATTCCCAATCATTGGCTTCGGGAAAGAATCCAGCCTCACGCTTCCACATGCCGGTGAAGAGCTCGGTCTTGTGGTCCTGTTTTCCCAGCTTCTCCTTCACCAACAAGCTGCCTTCCGGGAACTTTCCCCAGGGATCGAACAGCGGAAGAACCGCTGCCTCGTTCGCGAAAACGAGGGAGGCTGCTCCGCTGTGGTCACCGGTTTTCCTGATGAGGAGGGCATCGATGCTGCATCGTGTCGAAACCGCAGGGGCCATTTCGACCGGCTTCGGCGTCACCCGCTCAAGCGCGGCGCGATCCTTCACCAACTTGAGCAGCTCGGCATCGGTCGGGGCCGCCGCGAAGGAAGCGATCGGCAGGGCAAGAAGGCAGGAACGCGTCCACATGACGCGCAGGATGGCAGGAATCCTTCCGCTGACGAGAAGTATGGATGAGGAGATGGCCCTGGGGCCCAACGGTTGGCGGGATCATGGCAGAATCCGGAACGAAGAGATTTTTTCACCGCCAAGGTCGCCAAGTCAAACCGGTGAAACACTGCGATGCGGGGAGTGAAACGGATTTCAGTGGCACTCATTTGAAGGTTCCTTGGCCCTCTTCGCGCCAATCCTTCGATTCGCGAAGGATCCCACTGGCCACGAACTGCTGCACGCGAACCCGGTGGATTTCCCAGTGAATCCGTCGTCACGGAGGCGGCTGACGTTTTTCTCAATTTTCGGGTTGTCAAAACCCTGGCCGCCATCGTTAATCCCGGCCCCGCCGCAAGGAAGGGAATGGCCCGATAGCTCAGTTGGTAGAGCACGCGATTGAAAATTGTGGTGTCGGCGGTTCAAATCCGTCTCGGGCCACCACTTCTCCTCTCAGGTTTCCGAGAGGACCCCTTGCCGAAAGTGCCGGAATCTTCGGCTGGCGGCTGCTCCAGAGGACGTCCAGAGTGCTGGCCCATGAGCATGGCCTTCCGAACCCTCCTCGCCGCCTGCACCCTGCTGGGCTCACTCGCTGCGGCCGATGAGACGCTCGAACCCTCCAGCATCACGCGAAAGGTCATCCTCACCGGCAAGCAGCCCCTGCGCGTGCGGGCCGATACCTTGCCGACCAGTGCCTTCAATTTCGATTCGCCGGATGCCTGGCTCTACATCGAAGGCATCGCTCCGTCCAAGGTCGTTTCCGATCACCTCAACCGGATTCTCGTTTACTATGAGAAGGCTGTCGTCGATGGGAACCTCCGCGTCGTGCCCTACGAGAAAGGCACCCTCGTCATTCCCCACGGCCCGGCCTATCCGGCGATGTCGGTCTTCGCCGAAAAGTCTCTCTCCGGCCCCTCCCAGAACCTGAAGTGCCACCTGCCCCACGGCGATCCGAAGCGCGCTCCCTTGCCGGAAACCATCCGCTCCTTTCGCCTGAAGCACGGCTACATGGCCACGATCGCGTCCAACGCCGACGGCACCGGCATCAGTCGCAACTACGTCGCCCAGGACGAGGACGTCGAAATGAAATCCCTGCCGCCCGAACTCGATGGCAAGGTCCGCTTCGTGCGAGTCTTCCCCTGGCGCTGGACGGTGAAGAAAGGCATCGCCGGTGGCATCTGGCAGAACCTGAATGTCGGATGGTTCTACGATTGGAACATCGGCGCGCAAACCACACCGAACATCGAGTATGTGCCGATCAAGCAGAACGCCAACTGGCCGGGGCTCAATCAGGACTGGAAGGCAAAGGGCAGCATCCACTTGTTGGGCTTCAACGAGCCCGACAAGAAGGACCAGGCAAACCTCACCGTCGACCAGGCGATCCAGGGCTGGCCCGGTCTCTTGAAAACCGGCCTGCGGCTCGGCTCACCCGCCGTCTCCGATGGCGGGCTGGGCTGGCTTTACGAGTTCATGGCCAAGGCTGATGCCGCCAAGCTCCGCGTTGATTTCGTGGCTGTCCACTACTACCGTGCTGTGGCCGATCCCGGCGACGGCCGGCTCGCCGCTTCCCAGATGGAGGCCTTTCTCGAAGACATCCACAAGCGCACCCGCCGACCGATCTGGATCACCGAATGGAACAACGGGGCCAACTGGACCAGCGGCAAGGACCCCACCGAAAAGGAACAATCACGAGCCATCGAGAAGATGATCGAGATGCTCGACAAGCTCCCCTACGTCGAACGCTACGCCCTTTACAACTGGGTCGAGGACTGCCGCATGCTCCAGCGCAAGGACGGCTCGCTCACCCCGGCAGGAGAAACCTACCGCGACCATGTTTCGAAGACGGCGTATGAGCAGGAGAAGTGAGAGGGATTTGAATGACGAATGACGAAATCCGAATGACGAAATCCACATGGTTCGGTGAGTTGGCGACGTTCGATGGATCAAGAACTAGAGCGGGATCAAGGGACGTACCATTCGAATGACTGGCGTCTTGCCTGACCGTTCTCGACGCAAGCGGGTCGATCTCCGATCGGGAGTCGCGACATTCTTGTCGCGAAGTGCAAGAAAAGCCGCAGAATGGCCAGCCAAGCCCGCTCCAGCAGAGTCTAAATGTGATCGGTCAATAGGCAGGTAGAGAAAGGGCTAGCTGCACTTTGGGCGTTGGGAGTGGGAGAGATACGACACCTGATTGAGTTCGAAGACGCTGTAAGGATTTGATTCTTTCAAGGCACGAAAAGGCCAACATCTTCTGTTTTCAGGATCAAAATTTCTTGCCAGAAATTGGGCAATTGGTCAATCTTCTCTAAGACAAATTTATGTATTTGATTTTCCCACGATGGTGCATCAAGAAACCTAAATGATGATTGTTACTCTCAGAAACCTAAAGAGAATTAAGGAGCTCGTGTTCACTCTTCCCAATCCCGGAGTGTGGGTGCTTACCGGCTTAAACGGGACTGGTAAGACTAGTCTCTTTGCATCTGTATATAGAATTGGCGCGCAACACGCGTTTCAAAAATTCTATAGAACCAGTCCACTAGAGAATCGACTCGACTCTTACGCGAGCGCCGAGATTGAATACCAAATCAATGGCAAGACGGCGAAGTATCACTACGGAGGCCAACGCTGGCGAGCTACACCTAGGCGGAATGCCAATTTGTTTGATGAAGCTCCTTACAAATCAATCGAGTATATCGAAGTTAGTGGTAAAAGAATCGAGCCATTTTCAGATGAAATTCAACCAAGACGATTGAGGCCAGCTAAAGAGAGCGTAAGAAACTTCATGTCTTTAGTTTTGGCTGATCCAAAATGGGATCAGCTAAAGTATGTAAATACTCGTCGGGGGGCGGGTGTAGGGAATCATGCTTATCTGATTCCTTATCAGAGTGCTGGCCGAACATTCTACTACTCCGAGAAGAGCTTTAGCTTAGGGGAGCTATGTGCGCTAAAATTGGCGAGAATAATATGTGCGGTGCCTAATAATAGTCTTTTATTAATTGATGAGGTCGAAATGGCTCTCCACCCACAGGCGCAAGTACGCCTACTTCGTAGAGTGGTAGAATTAGCAAATGAGAAAAATTTAACTGTTCTATTTTCAACTCATTCAGCAACGCTTGTAAAAAACGCGGATCGCAAGAATATCATCCACTTGCGTGCTGATAACCTCGGTAACGTTTCGACTGTGGTTGGTGCGTTTCCCGCTCAGGTGTTAGGCGACATTGCGTTTGACGACGAATTGACCGCAGACTTCGTCTTCTACGTAGAGGATAAGCAAGCGAAGTTGCTTGCTGAGCAGATGGTTGGTATGTACATGGCAATTTGCCACCCGGACTCAAATTACCGGCCTCTCTACAAGATGGCGCCAGTGGGCGGATTTGTTCAAGTCGTTGAAATGCTGAATAATTCCTCAAGTGTATTTCCTGCTCACGTGAAGAGGTATGCGCTACTTGATGGTGATGTACAGTCGGAAACGATGGTTATTGCGAGAAACCAGCAAAACACGACACTCTTAAATTTGTTTGCTACAGCCTCCAGTAAAATAAAGTATCTTCCTTGCACTCCGGAACTTGGTGTTATAAATATGCTTGAGGATCATGCTTCGGCCGATGTGGGACTGCTGGATCAGCTAAATGGAATGTTTGT
>JAIXVN010000401.1 GCA_027483005.1 Verrucomicrobiaceae bacterium | reverse complement strand
GGGTGACGTATGAGACCATCGGTGTGCCGGTCAACGGCGTGCAGACAACCCGCGCGCGCATCCCCTTCCAGCCGGGGGACACCAAGCGCTTCGTTCGACTCAAGGTCTCCAATCCGTGAAACGATCCTCATGAATTCCCCATTCATCACCACCGCTGTGAACTCCTTTGGGAGGCACTTGATGGGCTTTACGATTCTGCTGCTCGCAAGCACCGCGCCAATCCTGAAATGTGCCGCGCAGGTGACCACGCAGGGTTTCCTCAATCTCCCGCGCGCGGAAGCCCCAGGCACTCTTCTAAGTCATCCGGTGACGAACGGCTCGGAGCCGATCGGTCGGACGACTTCCATCAACTATCTCAATGGATGGATCATTGTCGGCGCGGAACAACCGGGATCGCGTGCGGGCTCGGACTGGCAGATGCGCGTCTATGACATCGCCGATCCGGCCAATCCCGTGCGGCGCTTTCCCTCCGACTTTGGGCTTAACTATCCCAACAACTCGTGGATCTTCGGCAACTATGGATGGAACGCGCATGGCACGGCGCAATCCGGCAACCTGCTGCTGCCGGATCCGATCCGTGTCAATGGATTCGGCGGACTGGTGGAACGCGGAGGGACCAATGGCATCCCGGGCCTGATCAACTTGCCGCTTTGGTACAATCGCAGCGCCCAAGCCGGACCATGGAACGCGACGCTGCTCTGGTACAACACCGACGACTCGGACATCCGCATCAGCCGCTCGGTCGTGGGTCAGAATGGTCTGGTGAGCAATCGACTGCTCGGCACTTTCGATCATGTCGGGCCCTACGGCGGAGGCGACTGGCACCCGATGTTTTTCGGCGACCTGCTGATCATGGCCCGCAGCGGGGGGGCGGCAAGCGATGGGGTGGTGGTCTATCGGTTGAACTACCTGAACATGGACGATGCGGACCCGTCGAACGACGCCGTGACTCCGAGCCTCGTCGGCTCCCTGAGCGGTGGTTTTCAAGGCTACTGGCCGAATCTCTTCAGCGACGGCACCGGCCTCTATCTCGTCGGTTCGACCACCAACATCCTCATCGGCGCGGACATCACCTCGGCAACCCTGCCCGGAACCACCCCGAACCTCCGCACGGTGGCCAGCCTCACGGTGCCCGGTTTCACCAACGCTTCCTATCCCGTCTATCAGGACAACTTCGGCTTCATCCACAACCGCAAGATCGACATGACCCGTTTCCTCGCGGGTGACGCGAATCCGATCGTGCTCACCTTGAACGAAACGAATCCGCCGCGTCCGCCGGGGGCCACGGCCTTGCCAAATGGAGCGCTCACCGGCGTGAACACCTCGCAGATGTCTCTGCCGCTCGGCAACCTCTGGTTGACCGGTGGATACCCGATTCCCAATTTCAACCAGGGCCTCGGAGTCTGGGTCCACCAGCAGGCTCCAGACACCACAGCACCGAGAGTGAGTTATCATATCCCGCAGGCGGGCCGCACGAATTATCCTCGTCATGCTCCGCTGAGTTTCCTCATCCACGAGCATCCGCGAAGTGGCGGACCGCGGAATGGAATCGACTTCACCGTGCGACCCGTGGGCGCGAGCGGTTCGCTAGGGGCCTTTGTCCCCGGCTTCCTGATCCATGATTTCTCCGGCAACCTGACCTTCACGCCCGATGGACCACTGGCGGCGGAAACCACTTATCAGGTCGATTTCCTCAGCGACCCCGCCAATCAGGTCGGCTTCGTTGACGCGGCGGGAAACACAATCGAGCCATATTCGTTCCGCTTTTCCACCGGTGGCGGGATCAATGCCTCGGCTCCCCCGGCTTTTGCGTCTCTAACAGCCAGCAACCATCAACCCGCGCCGAACCAACAAATCACCGTCACCGCCACGGCGACGGGAAACGGTCCGCTTGAGTTCCGCTTCAACTTCGACGGCAGCTGGAGTTCATGGAGCACGGATGCCAGTGCAAGTCACAGTTTCCCGATCACGGGCCGCCCGCGGGTGCTCTCACAGGCGAGGGATGCGTCGGGAAACATCGCCACCACCTCGCTTCGGCTGCTGGTCATCGCCGCGCCACCCGTGGGGCCGAGACCCACTCAAAGCTCGACCCTTTCCATCGGCGATGACAACGGCACGCGCCGCTTGTGGTGCGTGAATCCGGATGCGAACAGCGTCTCCGTCATTCATGCCACTACGGGTGCAAAGGAAGGCGAACTCGCTGTCGGAACAAACCCTCGTGGCATTGCCCGCGACGCGAATGGACGTTACTGGGTCACCTGCCAGGGCAGCGACGAGATCCGCGTGTTGAATGCCGATGGCACAGCGCATGTGACGATTCCGCTCGCCTATGGTTCTGCTCCCTTTGGCGTCGCGTCATCGCCGGATGGATCGCTTCTCTACGTGACGCTCAGCGGCTCCGGCAGGCTGCACCGCTACTCGGCTGCCGCACCCAGCAATGCGCCATTGGTGACGTCCGGCCTCATCACTCCACGAGCCCTCGCCATCAGTGCGGATGGAAACCGGGTGCTGGTCACACGGTTCATCTCGCCTGAGATGCACGCGGAGGTCGCGGAGTTCACGGCCAGTCTGGGCTTCGTGCGCGTCTTCACACTCGCCTCCGCAAACACCCTTGACGGCGGCGATCGCGCGGCCGGTGTGCCGAACTATCTCGCCGGGATCGCCATCTCCCCCGATGGCGCCCGCGCCGCCATTGTCTCAAAGCAGGACAACACTCAGCGCGGGACCTTCTTCGGGGTCGGCAATCTCACCCACGAAACCACGGTGCGTGCCGTCGTTTCCTTCCTCGATCTCACCAGCAACCAGGAGGTTCCCAACTCCCGCCGCGACTTCGACAACAGCGACAGCCCCAGCTCCGTCACCTACACCCCGCTGGGCGACACGCTCCTCATCACCCATCAGGGAAACAATCGCGTCGTCGGCATCGACGCCTTCAATCTCGCCCCTTTGGCCGAGCAGGTGGTCTCCGGCTCCACCCTCACCTCGCCCGCCATCCTTACCTTGGACGTTGGCACTGGACTCGCTCCACAAGGCTTGCTGATCGATGAGGTGTCGGGCCGTCTTTTCACCCAGGACTTCATGGGTCGAAGCGTGACCGTGCGCGATGCCACGCCCTTCTTGATGGAGAATCAGACCGCGCTGCCGCTGCTTGCCACCACCACCACCGTCGCCTCCGAAGCCTTCGCTGCAGAGGTCCTGTTAGGGAAACAGATCTTCTACAACGCCGCCGATCCGCGGATGAGTGCCGACAGCTACATCAGTTGCGCCTCGTGCCACGTGGATGGCGGTCATGACGGTCGAGTCTGGGATTTCACCGGTCGCGGCGAGGGCCTGCGCCGCACCACCGACCTGCGCGGTCGCAGCGGCATGGGTCACGGCGCGGTCCACTGGTCGGGGAACTTTGACGAGATCCAGGACTTCGAGCACGACATCCGCGGACCCTTCGGCGGCACGGGCTTCCTCGATCTAACACCCCAGCAGTTCGCCGCCCGCCATCCATCCCCCGCCAGCGGGAAATCCGGTCTCAGCAGCGAACTCGACGCGCTGGCCGCCTACGTGACTTCGCTCAATCCAAGCCACACCCCGCGCAGCCCGTTTCGAAATCCAAATGGCACCCTCACCGCCGCCGCGCTCCGCGGACAGGTGGTGTTTCAGTCCCAAAACTGCGCCTCCTGCCACAGTGGAAATGCCCTCACCAACAGCGCCCTGGTCAACGTCGGCACCCAGTCCGCCATCAGCGGCCAGCGCCTCGGATCCACTCTAACAGGCATCGACACGCCCACGCTTCACGGCCTGCACGCCACCCGCACCTATCTGCACCAAGGCCAGGCGGCAACGCTTTCCGAAGTCTTCTCGTATGTCGGCGGCACGCTGCTCCCTGCTACAGCGGGACAATTTCTAACAACCTCCAACCCGAACGCCGTCGGAAGCTATCCGGATGATCCTTCGCAAGGTGGCGGCGGTTTCTACCGAGGCCCCTTCGGCGGCTCCTCCGCCTACATCGGCGCGGAAGCCGGAGCTGCGTCGCCGCCAGGTGTCCGCTTCAACCAGGTCGATGGCGGCCCCGCCGGTGGTCCGGCCCGTCTTTCCATCCGCTACATCCGCCAATACAACAACGGCACCGCCCTGCTTCGCATCAACGGCGTCCAGCAAACCCTCAACGTCCTGCGCCAGTTTCCCGACAACTCCTGGCAGGCCAGCGGCTGGCGCTGGATCGTCGTGGAAACCACCCTCAACCCTGGCCCCAACAACACCATCGAGATCCTTCGTGGAAACGGCGACCTCGTGCTCAATTCGCTTCTGGTTTCGAATGCCGCTTCCTTCTCGGCGGCCCAGCCGCACCGCCTTGTGCAAGGCCTCTCCACGGGTGATCGCGACGATCTTCTTGCTTATCTGGTTCAGCTCGATGGCCGCGACGCCGCCGGCGTAGCGATTGCAGCGCCCTCGTTGCCAGCGCCACAGCCGCCCGGAATCCTGAGCATGCCGGGCGATCGCACCCTTGCCGTCGGTTCGCCGCTCAGCTTCACCGTCGCGGTCAGCGGCACCGGCCCGTTCCATTTCCAGTGGCATCGCGGGACGACTCCGGTCGGCTCGGACAGCCCCACTCTCGAAATCAACTCCATCCTGCCTGCCGACCAAGGTGCCTACACCGTCACTGTCTCCAACCTGCAGGGACAGGTCACCAGCCAGCCGATCGTCGTCACCGTCAATCCCGCGCTTGCCGTCAGCACCACCACCTTGCCGGTCGCGAGACAGGGCCGCGCCTATCAGGCATCCCTCGGCGCCATCGGCGGCATCTCCGGCCGCAGTTGGGACCTGGTTTCCGGCATTCTTCCTCCCGGCCTTGTCCTGTCCTCCGAGGGCCTGTTGAGCGGCACGCCCACCGCCCCGGCCATCGCCGATCTCACCTTCCGCGTCACGGATTCCTCCGGCTCCGCCACCCGCAGCCTGACTCTAACCGTTCTGCGGATCGGCGGCTTCGTTTCCGATCCCGACCTCGTCCTTCATTACACCTTCGATGAAGGCTCCGGCAGCCGCATCTGGGACGCCGCGCCCCTTGGCAACAACCACCGCACCGACGTCCCCGGCGCCCACTGGATTCCCGACGGTCGTTTTGGCGGAGCCTATGGACCCTCGAATGCCTCCGAAAATCTCAACCGTTTCTTCCCCGCCAACCAGGCCGACCTCGACTTCGACCCTCGCGGCGAACCCTACACGATCTCCGTCTGGGTGCGAACCACGGCCACCAGCGGCTACAACACCATCCTTGGAAAGGACAACGGCATCTCGCCCAACATCCCCCAATACCGCCTGTGGATGGTCAACACCCCGAGCTTCCTCCAAGGCATCAACGGGGCCCAGTTCGGCGGCGCTTTCAATGTCTCCGCCAGTCCGCTCAACAATGGCCAGTGGAATCTCGTCACGCTCGTCAACTACCTCGATGGCACCACATGGCGCAGCCGGGTTTACTACAACGACGGCACCTCATTCAGTCAGTTCAACACCGGCAGCGGCGGTCGCCAGCCCGGCCTGCTCCGCATCGGCGACACCACCCTCGGTGGAAACTCGTGGCGCGGTCAAATCGACGACCTCCGAATCTACCGCCGCGCCCTCAGCCAGTCGGAAATCGCCGCCCTCTACCAGCCGCCGCCCGTCCAGACTTACGAGACCTGGCTCGCCGGCCTCGCCAATCCGCCCGGCCTTGCCTCGCGCGGCCTCCACGACGACGCCGATGAGGACGGACTCGTCAACCTTCTCGAATACGCCTTCGGCACCCACCCGAACGACCCCGGCAGCCGGGTTGCCCCGGTTCTAACAGAATCCGCAGGTGTCCTCTCACTCCGTTATCCCCGCCTTCGTGCAGACCTTGTCTATCAGGTGGAAACCTCCACCGACCTCCAGAAATGGAGCAGCAGCGGCGTCGCCCAGGACAGCACCACGCCCCTTGGTCAAACCACGACTGCCACCTTCACACCAAACCCGGAAACCACCCGCACCTTCCTCCGTCTCCGCGTCAGCGAGTGAATCGCCTGCTACGGTTTTCCCAGTACTTTACTCATTGATGAGGATCTCAAACATCCGCTCAGGATTCCTCGGGACAATCAGGGGCCTCTTGCAGTTTCCCGTTTGATCCGATTCAATCCGAACGGCTGTCCGCCGTTTCCATCATGTCCGACTTCACTGAAACCACCTCCGTGTCCTGGTTCGGACGCATCGCCCGCTCGCTCAAGGGGATCCTCGCCGGGATCGTGCTGCTGCCGCTTTCCATCGTGCTCCACTCTTGGAACGAGGGTCGCGCAGTCACGACGGCGAAGAGCCTGAAGGAAGGTGCCGCAGCGGTGGTGTCGGTGCAGCCGGATGCGGTGCTTGCGGCGAACGAGGGAAAGCTGATCCACCTGAGCGGCGAGGTGCGGACCAGTGAGGAGATCCGTGAGCCCTTGTTCGGTTTGACCGTCGAGGCGCTGCGGCTCAAGCGGGTCGTGGAGATGCATCAATGGAAGGAGAGCAAGCGCTCCGAGACCCGCAAGAAGTTCGGCGGTGGTGAGGAGACCGTGACCCACTACAGTTATGAAAAGGTCTGGTCGGGTGAGCTGATCAAGTCCTCGGAGTTCAAGGAACAGGCAGGCCACGAGAATCCGGCCAGGTTTCCCGTTTCCTCGGTCACGACGATCACCCCGCATGCGACCCTCGGGGCTTTCGCCATCCCGGAGACACTTGTCCGCAAGATGACTGGAGATTCGCCGGTGAGACCGACGGAGGAATGCCTCAAACAACTTCCCAACGAGATGAAGGCGAAGTTGAACGGCGAAACCATCTATCTCGGAGCGAACCCTGAAGCGCCGGCGATTGGCGATGCCCGCGTGAGTTTTCAGGCGCTGATGCCCGCTCCGTTCAGCTTCCTCGCCCAACAGCAGGGGAACTCACTCGCACCCTATCAGACCAAGGCTGGACGGGAGATCGAACGGGTCGAGTCAGGGAATCTCAGCGCCGAGCTGATGTTCCAGCGCGCGGAATCCGAGAACACCGCGCTCACCTGGGGGCTTCGTCTGGCAGGTTTCTTCGTCATGCTGATCGGCTTCTCTCTGTTGCTTAATCCACTCAAGATCCTGGCCGATGTGGTGCCGTTCATCGGCAGCATTGTTGGATTCGGAACGGGATTGATTTCCTTGATCCTGGCATTCGTCGGATCAGTCATCGCCATCGCCGTGGCCTGGCTGGCGGTGCGGCCGCTGCTCGGTGGCTCGCTGCTGCTGATCGCACTGGGAGCCACGGTCTACACCCTGATCCGCATGCGTCGGAATCGCCTGGTAACGGCCTGATCAGGACAAGTGCCGTTGGGTTGTCCCAGCATGGATGCTTTGACAAAACATTGGCAGCCGCGGAATCCAGTGGCTCCAATCTTATGCCAGGCAGCAGACTTGCCAATGATCAGGGCCGGAACTCATGTTCTGGAATGACAACCGAACAGGGACGTTTGTTTTTCGGATGCTGCTTTTTGATCATGGCCTGTGCCCTCGGGTTTCTCGCCTGGGAAGTCCGCCAGTCCAGGCTCATGATCGCCGGGGCGATCGCCGAGATTCACCAGGCCAGCCACACCGCAGCCGAAAAGGCCCGCGCCGTGGCAGCGGGCGTCGATAAGGTCCAGGAGGCCGCCGACAAGGTGCGATCGACCACCGAGCGGGCACGGGAGTTGTGGAAGGAAGTGAAGTAGGTTTGGGGTGCTTTTCCAACTCTTCTCCAGGCTTGGCGCTTGGAAAGCGCCGCCACGAAAAACGGCCGGGGGATTTCTCCTCCGGCCGTTTTGTTGGAGTCGTTCAGACGCCTGTGATCAACCGAAGATCTGGGCGTTGAAGATATTCTCCAGGAGCTCCTGGCGACCGCTGGGGAGGGTCGGCGGGGTGATGCCCTGGGCGTAGGTGTCGAGCTCGTCGAGCGAGGTGCTGCGCGACTCGATCTTCGCACCGATGCCGGCGTCGTAGCTGGAGTAGCGGTTGGCGACGAACTGGTTGAGCTTGCCGCTTTCGATGATGCGGTGGGCGGCCTCGAGTCCGTAGGCGAAGGCGTCCATGCCGCCGATGTGGGCGTGGAAGAGGTCGGAGGTTTCGTGGGACTCGCGGCGACGCTTGGCATCGAAGTTGAGGCCACCGGTGGTGAATCCACCCATCTTCAGCACGCGGAGCATGATGTTGGTGGTGAGGTAGAGGTCGCTCGGGAACTGGTCGGTGTCCCAGCCGAGAAGCGTGTCGCCGCGGTTGGCGTCGATCGAGCCGAGGGCCCCGGCGGCGATGGCGACTTCCATTTCATGCTCCATGGTGTGACCGGCCAGGGTGGCGTGGTTGGTTTCCAGGTTGAGCTTGAAGTGGTCGAGCAGGCCGTATTCGCGGAGGAAGTTGAGGCAGGCGGCGGAGTCGGAGTCGTATTGGTGCGTGGAGGGTTCGCGCGGCTTGGGCTCGATGTAGAACTGGCCCGTGAATCCGATCTTCTTGGCGTGATCGACGGCGAGATGAAGCAGGGTCGCGAGGTGGTCGAGTTCGCGCTTCATGTCGGTGTTGAGCAGGGTGGCGTAGCCTTCGCGACCGCCCCAGAAGACGTAGCCTTCACCGCCGAGGCGATGGGTGGCTTCGAGGGCGTGCTTCACCTGCGAGGCTCCGTAGGCGAAGACGTCGGCGGATGGCGAGGTGCCGGCGCCGTGGGCATAGCGCGGGTGGGCGAAGAGGCAGGCGGTGCCCCAGAGGAGTTTTTTCCCGGTGGCCTTCTGCTGGGCTTCGAGGGCATCGACGACCTTCTCGAGATTCTTGTGGGTCTCGGCGAGGGTCGCGCCTTCCGGGGCGATGTCGCGGTCGTGGAAGCAGTAGTAGTCGATGGTGGACTTTTCGAGGAACTCGAAGAACACCGGGACGCGGTTGAGGGCGTTGGCGAGCGACTCGGAGCCATCGTCCCAGGGCATCAGCGCGGTGGGCGCGCCGAAGGGATCGGACAGGCCGTTGCGCATGACGTGCCAGTAGGCGGCGGCGAAGCGGAGGTGCTCGGCCATGGTCTTGTCGCCGACCTTTTCAGCGGCGTTGTAATGGCGGAAGGCGAAGGGGTTGTCGCTCGACGTGCCTTCGTAGCGGATCACCGGGATCTCGGGGAAATGACTCATGATGGTGGGCTGGTGTGGTTGCGGAAATGGATCGCGGCGGAGCGTTGACCCGGATGAGATGTAGGGGATGCCAAGGCGCTTGCAATCCCTCCGGATCGTATGACAGTAATACGTCATGGAGCGACCCTCGATGGCCCAGGTGGCGGAGCGCGCCGGGCTTTCCAAGAACACGGTGAGCCTCGCGCTGCGTGGCAGTCCGCGCATCCCGGCGGAGACGCGCGAGCGGGTGGAGGCGGCGGCGAAGGCGCTCGGTTACCAGCGCAATGCCGCCGTGGGCGTGCTGATGGCGGAGCTGCGGCGGAGTGGTTCGGCGCGCTTCGAGGCCACGCTGGCCTTGCTGAATGCGAACGAGGATCCCGAGGCTTTCAGGAACCACCCGACCGCGCCCGTTTACGTCGCCGGTGCGCGAAAGCGGGCGGCGGAACTCGGCTACGGGCTCGATGAGTTCTGGCTGCATGATCCAGACATCAGCGGGAAACGTTTGGCCTCGATCTTGAGGGCGCGCGGGATCCGAGGCGTGCTCGTCGTAGGCTTGCTCCAAACCAACCGCCTGCCCGAGCGGATGCGGTCTCTTTGGGAGGAATTTCACGCCTTGGTGACCGGGGTGCGGACGCGCTCGCCTGAGCTCTCCTTCGCGGGCTCCGATCAATACAGCCTCGCGCTGAAAGCCTACGAGCAGGCCTGGAAGCTGGGCTATCGTCGGCCGGCCCTGGTGCTCGATCCGGTGATCGACTCGCTGATCGATGGCCGTTTCACGGCCGGTTTCACCATCGGCCAGCAGCAATGGCGCGGCGGCGAGGATCCGATCCCGACGTTCACACGGATCGCTGAAGCTCGAAAGGATCCGGC
>JAIXVN010000379.1 GCA_027483005.1 Verrucomicrobiaceae bacterium | reverse complement strand
TATCATTGATTGAGAAAACAGAAGCTCCGGAGAGAGCAATTTCGGAAGTGATGGCGCGGGTGACGTTGACCCCGGCGGTGTAGCTGCTGGCGATCGTCCTGCTTCCTCCGAGGGCAATGGTGCCACCCGAGAGGGTAATGGCACCGGAGCCGGAGGCAAAGGTCATGTTGCCGGTGCTTACGCTGCCGCTGACCGTAATGGTGCCTGCGGCGAGGCCAGTGGCGCCGTTTCCAAAGCTTACGGTGTCCGTGGTGGCGGTGGTGACGTTCACAGGAAGCACAGTGCCTCCAGTATTCTGGCTCCAGCCCTGGGTCGCACTACCGGTGGTCGGTGCTGCCCAAGTGCCAGCCGCAGTGCCGAAGCCAGCAGTGGTGCCGTTGTTGTCCCAAAAATAATTCAGGGCGAACGCGGGCTGTGCGGCGAGCAGAGCTGCGATGGCGGAGGCGAGGGGAAGAGAGAGGCGGAGGGAAGAGAGGATGCGACGTGGCTTCATGATTTTTGGATTTAAAACTGGTTTCCTCTTATACCGGTGTCCTGCGAATCGGCAGGAGGAAACGAAATGGGTTTTCGAGCGTGCAGCTACGATGATTGATTGAATCGTCAGGTTACATCTGATGGAGTTCTGGTCAATCACCTGAGCGGGTGGACGGACTCACCCGAACGGGTGAGAAATGGATTTGGGTTTGGCCTGATGGAAAGCTGCAGGTAGCTTCATTTTCCTGATGGTTCTTGAGGGACAGTTTCCGCATTTTCCTCGCTGTGGTCGTCCAGGTGCAGCGGCGGGGTTGTGTCTTCGGCTTCTGCAGGTCTTCGCGATTTGGGTGACGCTGGCCGGGTGGCAACAGGTCCTGGCGCAGTCCGTTACTGAGGATGGCGTGAACGGCAGTGGATTGAATGAAGAGGTCACCGATCCACTGGACGCCAGTTGGGGCGTGGGTTCGTGGATCTGGTCGCCACTGACATATGACAAGCAATCGTGCCGCTTCTGGAGGTCGTTTCAGATTCCGGAGTCTGCGGTGGTGAAGACGGCGCAGCTCCGGATCGCCGTGGACAATGGATATCGGCTGATGCTGGACGGACGGGAGATAGGGATTGGCAGTGATTGGCGAAGTGTGACCGAATACGACATCCGTCTTCTGCTCAAGCCCGGCCGACATATCTTGGCGATCGAGGCGTTCAATGACAATCGTGAGGCGGGGTTGTTGTTCGGGCTCAGGATCGAACTTGCAGATGGTCGCAAGATCCTGATTTCGTCAGGCTCCAATTGGCTGGAGGTGCCTGGGGATGAGCGCGGTTGGGAGACGCGGCAGCAGCCTTCGGCCAAGTGGATGAATGCCGTGGTGGTCAGCACGTTTCTGCCAAGGCCTGATCAGGCCAAGGCGGGACACTGGTTCGAGCGTGTTCCCACGATGGTGGTGAAGGTGCCGATGCTTCAACCACTTGAAGTGCAGTTCTGGAAAAGTGGCTGGTTCCAGTCGATCCTGATTGCGATCGTTGTGGTGGGGTTGCTCGCCTACTTCCGCCTCCTCGCCCGGCTGGCCCTGCAATCGAAGGCTCAGGAACTGCTCCGCCGTGAGCGGGCGCGGATCGCACGGGACATCCATGACGATCTTGGAGCGCGACTGACCGAACTGGCTCTCGAAGGGGAGGTGGCCAAGACCGAATTGCCTTTGGATTCACCGGCGCGGTCGAGACTTTCAGCCTTGTCCGAGAAGGCCCGCTCGTTGTCCGGCGCGATGGATGAGGTGGTCTGGTTGGTGAACTCTCGGCGCGACACGCTGCGTGACTTCGCCACCTACATCTGCAAGCACACCCAGAGGTTTCTGGATTCCACGGCAATCCGTTGCCGATTGGACGTGGAGCTGAATCTGCCGGACGCGATGTTCGAGATGCCCGTGCGGCGCAATCTGCTGCTGGCTGTCAGGGAGGCCCTCAACAATGCCGTGAAGTATTCCGGCGCGACGGAGATTTCACTCAGGATCGGGATCCGCGGGCAGAGCTTGACGGTGGTGGTGGAGGACAATGGAAAAGGCTTTGATCTTGATGCTGTGGATTCGTTGCGCAACGGTCTGACCAATATGAGCGAGAGAATGAAGGAGATCGGGGGCCGATGCCAGATCACCACGAGTCCCGGTGCTGCCTGCCACGTGGAGTTCGTGGTGCCGTTTTCCAAATCATCGCCGAGGCGCGGGCATTTGATGGAGCGGGCGGACCTTTCACTCGCCGGATTGGGCCGGAAGGAGGGCTCGAAACAATGAAGCGGGACTCGTCAGGGCGTGGTAGCGACATCCCGGCCAAGCCGCCGATCCGGGTCGCGCTGGTCGAGGACCAGATCGATACGCGGGAGAGCTGGTGCCGCCTGATTTCCTCATTTCCGGATTTCGATTGTGTCTGCACCTGCGCCTCGGCCGAGGAGGCCTTGAGGATGATCCCTGAAGCCAAGCCTGATGTGGTGCTGATGGATGTTTTCCTGCCACGGATGTCGGGCATCGAGTGCACGGCCCGGTTGAAGACCGCACGGCCCGACACGCCGATCGTCATGCTGACCGCGTCGGACGAGGATGAGATCCTTTTCCTGGCTCTGGAATCCGGGGCGGACGGATATCTGCTCAAGCGGACGAAGCCGGCCGATCTGCGGGCCGCGCTGCTTGACGTACTCAACGGCGGAGCTCCGATGACCAGTGAAATTGCCCGACACGTGGTGGCCTCCTTCAGGCGCAAAAGCGGTGGGCTGGACGAGTCCGTCTCCCTGACCGTGCGTGAGGAGGAAACGCTCGTGCTGCTGACGAAGGGCTTCGCAAACAAGGAAATCGCCGATCATTTGGGCCTGAGCATCGAGACCGTGCGCAGTCACCTGAAGAACATCTACATGAAGATGCACGTCAGGTCGCGGGCGGAAGCCGTTGCGCATTACATGTCGAAACGACCGGGCTGATTTCATCCCGGACGGCTCAGGTGAAGGATTCCCGAAAGGGGCCTGGTTTCCTGATGATCACCCGATTGAGTGAGGTGGCTCACCCCCTTGGGGGGCTGGACGGATGCAGTGATTTCATTGAACCTAGAAACCACGAATGAACGCGAATGTGCGCCAATAAAATACTGGAAATGAATGAATTATTGAAACCAAAGCGTTCACTCTTATGGTGAACAGCCCGATTCACATAACTCATTAAAAACTCGCGTGTCTTGGCGTTAATTTGCGGTTTCGTTTTCCTCTTAAAGATGAACGGTGTCGATCCTAGTCAATCACATCTGAGGTCTGCCTTTCGCCATTCGATGCAGTCAGGGGACCGGGTGGATTGCCAGAGTCTCCAGCCCGATTCTTTCCGTGTTGGTCCTGTGATTTCAGCACTTCAAAGCCCGATGAAACCCTACAGACCCTCCAGATTCGGCAAGGCCGGAAATGGATCCGCGTTGCTGGGTTCCGAGCGAAAGAGCCTGCCACCTGGAGAGCGACTCATTGGCAAGCCCGCGGCCGAGGCCAACGGCATGTTCCGGATGCTTGTGGGATACTCGGATCAGGAGAAGAAGCTCATTCCCTGCTACGACCGCTACATTCCCCACAATCCCGATTCCCGGGACTTCCTGCTGTTCTTTCCGGATGCGACCACTGGCATGCGGGTTTACCGTCTTTCCGAATTCGGTCCATTTGAATGAAAAGGCCATCCGATGCAAACGACCTCCTGGCGGAGTGGCTGGTGAAACGATCCGGAGTCCGGCACCATGGAAGGCCGGGATTGGTTGGCGGAAATGGAAGAATGGGGCCCAGCGGTAGCGTAGCGAATGGTCCCCCGACAGACCCGATGATCCCAAGCCGATCCAACTCCGTCATCCTGCTGACCCGGCGATTTCCGATCGCTGCGATGCGATTGCTGCTGTGCCTCGCTTGGTCGCTTTCACTGGTCGCCGCTGAAGCAAGGCGGCCGAACCTATTGATTCTCATGGCGGACGACTGGGGCAACCAGGGGGCGTCCTTTCCTGGAGCGGTCGGTGTGAAGACTCCCGTTTTTGATCGGATCGCCAAAGAGGGAATGCTGTTCCGGAATGCCCATTCAGCGGCACCTTCGTGTTCCCCATCTCGGGCCGCCCTGCTCACCGGCCAGTGGCCCTGGAGACTGGAGCAAGGGGCGAACCTTCACGGCTTCATCCCGTCGAAGTTCGCGACCTATCCGGATCTGTTAGTGCCTGCGGGCTTTTTTGTGGGGATGGAGAAGAAGGGATACAGTCCGGGTTCAAACGAGGGTCGACCCCACAACGCGGCGGGGCCTTCCTTCAAGGACTTCGGTTCGTTCCTGGCCGCCCGTCCGAAGGAAAAGCCGTTCTGCTACTGGTTCGGCAGCCGTCAGCCGCACCGGCCCTACGCATCGGGAACCGGAATGAAATCGGGCATCGATCCGTCGAAGGTCTCCGTGCCCCCCTATCTTCCGGACAACGAAACCACACGTCGCGACATCTGCGATCACCTGCAACAGATCGAGCAGTTTGATCGCCAGTGTGCAGAGATATTGAATCTGTTAGAGAGATCGGGCGAACTCGACAACACCCTCATCATCGTCACCGGCGACAACGGCTGGCCATTTCCCCGCGCCAAGGCGACCTGCTA
>JAIXVN010000334.1 GCA_027483005.1 Verrucomicrobiaceae bacterium | reverse complement strand
GTTGTACATCTGCATTTCCACGACCTTGGGATCGACCATGATGAAGCGAAGTTCATCCGGGCCGAACTTGAAAAGGATGGAGGCGATGATCGAATTGATGCAGACCGATTTCCCGGAACCGGTGGCCCCTGCGACAAGAAGGTGCGGCATCGCGGCGAGGTCACCGATGACCGTGTTGCCATAGACGTCCTTGCCGAGGGCGAGCGGGATCTTCTTCTTGGCGGAGCGGAACTCGGGATCGCTGAGGAGTTCGTGCAGGGGAACGGCGACCTTCTGGGAATTGGCGATCTCAATGCCGACCGTGTCCTTCCCCGGGATGGGGGCGAGAATGTTGATTCGCTCGGCGCAGGTGGCGCGGGCGAGGTCCGCCTCGAGCTGGGAAATGCGGGAAACGCGGAGCCCGGTGCTGGGATAGATCTCGTAGCGGGTGATCGTGGGGCCACGGGTGATGTCGCCAGGGGTAACGTCGATGCCGAAGGCCTTCAGCGTGTCAATGATGACGCGCTGGGTGGAGAGCAGCTCATCGCGGTTCGCGGCCTCGGGCGTTTCATCGGTCTCGGTGATGTCGAGCAGGTCGAAGCCCGGCAGCTCGTAGTCCTCGAAGCCAGTGGTGGCGAGGGAAAGGTGGGAGGGTTTCCTGCGTTCGAAGGGTCGCTCACCCGGAGCCGGTTCGTTGGCGCGACGCTGGGAGGCATCGATGATCTGGGGTGGCGGGGTTTCTCGGAGCGGAAGCAGGGCCTGGCCACCATCGACGACGGGAGCGTTGGCGGGAGGTGAAGATGCCTTGGCGGATTCGCGCTCGCGGCGGCGTTGATCGCGTTGGCGTTCCTTTTCGGCATCGAGTTCCGCCTGGCGGGCAGCGGCGATTCCGGCGGCACTGCGTTTCTCGCGCGACTCGGCCAACTTGAGCCGTGCGAGGCGGAAGCAGGCCTTGGTGAAGCGGATCGGCTGGTGGCCGGTGAAAAGGAGGAGGGCGACGAGATAACCCGTGCCCAGAAGCAGCAGCGTGCCGGCGCGGCCGATCAGCTTCACAAACACGAAGCCGCCGAGACTGTAGCCGACAATGCCGCCCGGTCCCGGCGCACGGCAACGAAGCGCCCAATCCACGAAGGGAAAGTTCGCGGCGTGGAGCCAGACGGAGCCCGCCACGAGGAGGATCAGCAGGCCAATGGTTTTCCGAGGCCAAAGGGTGCCATCGCGGACGAGTTTCACGATGCCGAACCAGATGAGCCCCATCGGCAGCAGCCAGCCGGCGGCCCCGAGAAGGAAGATCAGGGTGAACGCGAGGACGGCTCCGACCGGGCCGATGAGGTTGCCTCCGCCTTGGTCGGAGCGATCGGAGAAATCCTTCAGAAAGCCCCATTGGGGAAGCTGGCCGGTGGAGTAGGAGACGAGCGAGAGCGTGAGCAAGACGCCCACCGCGATCAGGATGATCCCGGTGACCTCATTGGACCACTTCGGCGGAGGAGGGTCCTCACCACGTTTTTTGTTCTCACTCCGTGCCATGATTGGACGCGGGAGATTCCCCTGCCCGCGCCGCCGGAGCAAGATTGTTTTCGCACAGCGGACTGTTGGGAATTCCGAAAGATATCAGGGAGACCCCCCGAGAAGTGAGAAATGGCGGAGATCGACCTCCGCCATCCCATTCGCGGCAAAGGTCTTCACGCCCCCTTCACGCCCCCTTCAGGGTCGCCATGTCGATGACGAAACGGTATTTCACATCACTCCTGAGCATGCGTTCGTAGGCCTCGTTGATCTGGTCCATGCGGATCATCTCAATGTCGGAGGTGATCCCGTGTTCGCCGCAGAAATCCAGCATTTCCTGGGTCTCTGCAAGGCCGCCAATGAGCGAGCCTGAGAGGCTCTTGCGGCCCATGATCAGGGAAAAGGATGCCACCGGAAGGGGCTTTTCCGGGGCACCGACAAGGGTCAGATTGCCGTCGACACCGAGCATGCCAAGGTAAGTGTTGAGGTCGTGATCGGCGGAGACGCAGTCGAGGATGAAGTCGAAGGTCCCGGCGTGCCTGGCCATTTCAGCGGGGTCGGTGGAGACGACGACCTGGTGGGCCCCGAGGCGCAGGGCATCGTCGCGTTTCGAGGGCGAGGTGGTGAACACGATCACTTCGGCACCGAAGGCCCGAGCAAACTTCACCGCCATGTGACCGAGGCCGCCAAGGCCAACGACTCCGACCTTTTGCCCGGGTCCGACCTTCCAGTGACGCAGGGGCGAGTAGGTCGTGATGCCGGCGCAGAGCAATGGAGCCACGGCTGCGAGATCGAGGTTGGATGGGATCTTGAGGACGAAATGCTCATCGACCACGATGTCTTCGGAGTAGCCGCCGTAGGTGGGAAGGTTGAGGTGCTTGTCCATTGATCCATAGGTCATCACCGAGGTCGGGGAAAACTGTTCGAGTCCCTTCTGGCAATGGGGACAACTCAGATCGGCATCCACGAGACATCCGACCCCGGCCAGGTCGCCGACCTGGAATCGCGTCACGGCAGGTCCGACCCGGGTCACGCGGCCCACGATCTCATGGCCGGGAACGGCGGGATATTGGGTGAAGCCCCACTCGTTTCGGGCGAAGTGGAGATCTGAATGGCAGACTCCGCAGTAAAGGATCTCGATCTGGATATCGCGATCAGTCGGCTCGCGGCGTGGAATGGTGGCGGGAGCGAGCGGAGAGGTGGCGCTGGTGGCGGAGTAGGCTTGGGTCGCGTGCATGTGTCGGTGTGGAAATGTGTCAGTGTGGAAATGTGTCAGTGTGGAAAGGCGGCCGACACTCGCACTTCCGCACCGGTTCGCAAGGGGACATCCATTCGGAGTCCAAATGCCAACTGTTGGACAACCACCAGCGTGGCGTTTTCACGTGACCGGGGCTCCCGTCTCGCGGGTTGACCTTTCCCGGAATTTCCCGAAGCCTGCGACGTGCTCATGAAATTCATCCTGTTCCTGCTTGCGACACTTCTTCCTTCCTTCGCCTTGGAGGAGGGATTCAAGCCCCTCTTCAACGGCAAGGATTTGACAGGCTGGACCCGGGTCAACGGCAACGGTGAGTTCAGGGTTGAGGGAGACTGCATCGCGGGAGTCGGGGACAATGTGAAATCGAATACCTTTCTCCGCACCGACAAGACCTACAGGGATTTTGACTTTCGATTCGAGATGAAGTTTGACGATCTTCAGGGCAATTCCGGGATGATGTTCCGCGGGCTGCAGAAGCCGGGCACCGACGGTCGGGTCAACGGCTATCAATGCGAGCACGACAACGGGAAAGGCCGCGCATGGACGGCCGGGCTTTACGATGAAGCCCGCCGCGGATGGCTTTCCCCTCGCAAGAACGACAAGGATCCCAAGAACGAGGCCAATCTCGCTGCGCAGAAGGCCTTCACTGAACAGGGCAAGACGCTCTTCAAATGGACCGATTGGAACAGCGTCCGCATCGTTTGCGAGGGAAAGCACATCCAGATCTGGCTGAACGATGAGAAGAGGGTCGATTATGTGGATGACGCTCCGGAGTTCACCCCCGAAGGCTTCTTTGCCCTCCAGGTCCACGCCGGCAAGGCCTGCCATGTCCGCTGGAAGAACCTTCGAATCAAGGAACTCTGAGCCAAGGGGGCTGCGTTCAAGCCGCCATTGACCCGGACGCCTTCCTCGGTAGTCTGCCGCCACCGCGAACCCATGGCTGGCTTTTTCAAATCGCTCTTCAACAAGATCACCAATCGCGCCGAAATCGATTGGGACGACATCGAGGCCGATCTCATTGCCTCGGATCTCGGCGTCCGGCTGGCTGGCACGATCGTCGAGGAGTTGAAGGAGCTCGGTCGCAAGATCTCCGCCGAGGATGTGGTCGAGGTGACGCGCAAGCATCTCGCGGCGCGCCTTCCTGACGACTTCGCCCCGCTCGCTCCACGTCCGGATGGGAAACCCTTCGTGATCCTCGTCGTCGGCGTCAATGGCACCGGCAAGACCACCTCGACCGCGAAGCTTGGGAATTGGCTGAAGAGGAAAGGCCATCCGGTCATCCTCGCCGCCGCCGACACTTTCCGCGCCGCCGCAGTAGAGCAACTCCAGCGCTGGGGCGACCGACTCGGCCTCCCGGTCGTGAAAGGCTCGCCGAACGCCGATCCTTCGTCGGTCTGCTTCAGCGCCCACCAGAAGGCCATCGCCGATGGAGCCGCCTTCCTGCTCTGCGACACCGCCGGACGCCTCCATACACGGCACAACCTGATGGAGGAGCTGACCAAGATCCGCCGCACGATCGCCAAGCAGGACGAGACCGCGCCGCATCTCACCTTGTTGGTGGTCGATGCCACCACCGGCTCGAACGCGCTCCAGCAGGCAAAGGAATTCCACAAGGCCAGCCCGCTCGACGGCGTGATCGTCACCAAGCTCGACGGGTCCGGGAAAGGCGGCATCGCCGTGACCATTCACGACCAGCTCGGGATCGCGCCACGTTTCATCGGAACCGGCGAGGAGCCCGAGGCCTTCGCGGTGTTTGAAAAAGAGAAGTTCGTCCGCGAGATCCTTTGAGAGCAAAATACGCGCAGCGCTTCGGAAACGTGAAGTAGTCGCCCCCGTCCGCCGCCCCGATGCTGCGGCGGTCATAGACATGCACCCTCCGCTGGCGCTCGGCGATCCTTTCGCGGATCGACCCTTCCTCGTCTTCTGGGAACTGACCCGGGCCTGCGCCCTTTCCTGCACCCATTGCCGGGCCACCGCCCAGCATCGGCGCGATCCTGACGAACTCGACACGGCTGAGGCACTCAAGCT
>JAIXVN010000471.1 GCA_027483005.1 Verrucomicrobiaceae bacterium | reverse complement strand
GTAGAGCTTGAGGTTGTTGGTGACCCCTGCGTTGCCGTCGTAGGTGACCGCGACATGAAACCAGTGGGTCGCATCGATGGAGTCGGGGCCGGTGGTCGGGATGGTGGCGAGAGCTCCTCCGGCCGAGCCCGAGTGGGGCAGGGGAATGAAGGCGAGGAAGCCATCGCGTTCGATCCGGAAATTGAACACGCGGTCGCTGCCATCGCCGTCCATCGAGATCAGGCCGAGGGCGATGCCTCCCGCGCTGGAAGGGGGAATGTCGAGCTTCACCATGGCTTCGTAGGTGAAGGCTCCGTCCTGGCCAAAATAGGGGAATGGCGGCTCGACGTTGTCACCGCCGCCGTTATGAAGGCTGGGTGTGGCGAGCAGGATGGCACCCTGAAGGTCGGACTGGCGAGGAGTCCCCCCGACATTGAAGTGAAAGGAAACCCCGGTGCGGAGTCCGGGGAGCGAGGTGACCTCCGGGGCCGCAAGGTTCAGAAGGCCGCGCAGAGGGGTTCCTTGTTCCGCCTCGTCCTGGAAGGGCGGTGATATCTCGTCGAGGTGCCAGAGATGCAGTGTGTGCTCATCGGCGGTGTAGGGCTGGTAGAGGATCGAACTGAAGCTGGCCGGGCCTTCTTGCGCCGTCGCCAGAATGAAGGCGGCGGAATACAGCAGAACGATGGCGCGCAGGCAGCTCACACGTTCGAGCATGGCAGCAGCGTCAAGGCTTTGCCAGTGATAGTTAGGGGGAGATCGGGGCTGTTCGATCCCTGAACGGCACGTTGGTTTCACCCCGCGCCCATCGCCTGGCGGCCGCGATGGCTTTACGAGCTCGGTCATCATTCGGATGAACGGACTCGAAATGGCTCCGCACATGCTCCGCGCAATCGGCGGCCCAGGAGGCCTGTGACTTCTTGTCGAAAGGAGCGAGCCAGAGGTCGTAGTCCGCCGTGGCATCGAGTCCGGCCTTGAGTTTCCGGAGGGGCGGGTTTGGAGGGCATGGCTGCCGGTCTTCAGGGTTGGAATACGGGGAGCGAGGGCCAATCCCATTGCAGTCTTCACGCGTTATTGGCTTTCCTCAATCGATGACTTTCCGGGCTTCATGCGAAGGTCTTTGATGCAGCAGATCATCCATAAAGCAGAGGATGCAAGGAGTGAGAGGTTTCCCGCCCATTGCGTGGGCGTGATGACGAGTTCAGCTGGAACTCCCATGTAACTGATCAACTTGAAAAATGGCGTGATCGAACCCAGGACTGTGATCCAAAGAACCGCAGTGCCGCAAACCATTGCGAATGCATCGAGTGCTCGTACCTTCCGGCGTGCCCTGCATCCGGCGCCGATGGCAAGGAACAAGGCTGGCAGCGAACTCCACCAGCCTATCGGAGCCAGTGCCAGTGAAACACTGGAAATCCAGGGTAACTCCATCTGGGATGATTTCCATATCTCGCCAAGGCCATGATACTTCAAGCCCCAGTCAAGCAGATGGATGCAAAGCAAGGCCAGTTCCACGATCGCAAATACGATGAGACCTGTGAGGAAGCGCGTGAATCTCATCAGAGTATGACCTGCAGTTAGGCGGATTGGCTTCTCACCTCGCATGATCCGAAGGCACGTTTTCCCCGGCCCACAGCCGCTTCTGGGTCCAGGCCTTTGGCGGATCGGTCCAGAGCGGATCGCTGGCGGGGAGGCCGAGGTGGAGAAGACCGTTGAGGCAGAGGTAGAGGCTTCCGGTGGAGATGTAGGCTTCCTTCACGTCGGGCTGGTAGCCGGCGACCCCGACCCGCTGCCAGCCCTGGGCATCGAAGGTTCCCGGGGCCTCGATCATGCGGCGGACGATGGCATTGAGCCCGCCACGCACGGCGGCGGGTTCGACGCTCTTCGGCAGTTCATGGCGGAGGGCGATGACGGAGAGGGTTTGAAAGGCCCCGAAGCGATAGGCACTGGAGCGACCGACGACAGGAAAGGTTCCCTCGGGGGAAATGAGCCGCTCCTGGACCTCGGCGTAGCGCTGGGCGCGGGCGAGGACGGTGGGGAGCTTGCCGCCGAGTGGCGAACCCTTGGCCTTGCAGACCTTGAGCACCTCGATGAGGGCGGGCTGGATGACGAAGCTGTTGTAGTAGTCCCAATGGTAGTCGGGGCCATCGCCATAGGTGCCATCGCCGAGATACCATTCCTCGTGGCGACTGATGGCTTTCTCGATGCCGGCCATCTCGCATTCGCCGGTGAACTGCCACAAGGCGGACTCGACGAGGGCGGTGAAGAGCAGCCAGTTGTTCTCGCCGGGCTTGAGGACGCGGGTGGACTTGAGGGCGGCGGTGACGTTGGCCTTCTGCTCGGCTGTCAGAGGCGTCCAGAGTTGATCCGGAGCACGCAGCAAACCGAGGGAGAGAAAAGCGGCGTCGACGAGAGGCTGGCCGCCAGTGGTGAAGTTCATGAAGTCGGGCGACTTCGGGTCGGTGGCATTGACGAGAGCCTTGCGGGAAAGCTCGATGTACTTCGCGCGGAGTTTTCCCTCGGCAGTGGAATCGGGGCCGAGCGCGAGCCAGGGTGCGATGCCGGAGAGCGTGCGACCATAGGCCTCAAGATAAGTGTAGGGCTTCCGCGATTCCTCGCCTTTTCCGAGTGGAAGCTTTTCCTTCAACTTTCCCTCCGCCAGCGACTGGATGACCGGCCGCGCGATGCGATCGAGGGTCTTCACGGCATAGTCGCGATCCGCGGACCCGGATTGCGCGTGGAGGGGAAGCAAAAGGGCGAAGAGCAGCGGGAGAAATCGCATGACTGGATTGATACGCCCCAGAGGACAATGGATCTATTCCCGATTTCGAGGGGGGCGCGAGATGCAATCCGCTTTCAGTCCGGCCAGTACTCCGAGGCCTCTCGGTGGGCTTTCATTTCATCCTCGAAATGGGCGATGAGTTCCGGATGGTCCTTGGCGACGTCCTTGGATTCATTCGGATCGGTGGAAAGATCGTAGAGTTCCAACAGGGCGTTCTTCGCGGGGCGGACGACCTTCCACCTTCCTTCACGCGCCGCCTGGGTGAGCTCCTTTTCCGGAAACTCCCAGTAGTAAAGCCGGTCCCTTTCGCGCGCGTCGCCGGTCTTGAGCAAGTCGAGCGCACTGGAGCCGTCGAGATCGCCATCGTATTCGGCGTCCGCAATCTCAAGCGCGGTGGGCATGAAATCGACAAAGGACCAAACGGCGTCCGAAGTCTTTCCCGCCGGGATCTGTCCGGGCCAGCGGACGATCATTGGCACACGGATGCCGCCTTCATAGAGGTCGCCCTTGCAACCGCGGAGTCCAGAGCAGGAGTTGAAGAATTCACGCGGTGCGGATTTCGCAGCTCCATTGTCGGAGGTGAAGAAGACGACGGTGTTTTCCGCGAGGCCCTTCGAGTCGAGATGGGAAAGCAAGCGGCCGACCTCGGTGTCGAGATGGGTGGTGAGGGCGGCGTAGTTTTTCTGGACATCGGTCCAGGTTTCCGAGGCGTAGGGTTCCTGGTTTGGCGGCTCCCAGGGATCGTGCGGGGCGCTGAAGGCGACGACGAGGAAGAAGGGCGCGGTCTTCGGTTGGTCGAGAAAGCCGATCGCCTCATCGACTGTCAGAGTGGTGTTGTGACTGCCGTGCTTGCCGTCGAGGTTGGCGGGGACGTCCTTCAGGTCGCGCTGATCGAAGCGCTGCGTGGGCCAGTAGGCGGAGGCATAGGTGCTGGGGGCGCTGACGAGCCAGCCCTTGAATTCATCGAAGCCGCGGTCGAGCGGGCCGGCCTTGGGATCGAAGCCGTCGAGGTGCCACTTGTTGACCAGGGCGGTGCGGTAGCCGCTTTTCGACAGCACGGCGGCAAGGGTGGTGTCTTCTGCGAGCAGATTGGCGCGGTGGACGGTTTGGCCGACCTTCGGACCTGGGAGGCCACCGGCGCGGGCGAAGTTTCCACGGATGCGGGCGTGGCCGGCATCGCGACCCGTGTAAAGCACGCAGCGGGAGGGCGCGCAGACGGTGTTGCCGGCGTAGCAGTTCGTGAAGCGCAGGCCCTGGGTGGCGAGCTTGTCGATGCTCGGGGTCCTGATCTTCTTCTGACCATGACAGCCGAGATCGCCGTAGCCGAGATCGTCTGCCAGCAGGAACACGATGTTCGGCTTCGGGGCGGCGAAAGTGGTGGCTGTTAGAAGGAGGGCGAGCAGCAGGCGCATGGTGGAGACTACGGTGAAGGCGGCGGAAACACGCTACCTCATTTCGGTGAGGCGGGCAGGATCCATTTCCCTGCCTCTGGCCAGCCATCCTTGGACCACGTCAGCTCACGGATTCCGAGCTTCGACTGCCCGAAGGCCTTGCCATCGTAGTAGTGGAAGGCGAAGCGGGTGTGTGGAAATCCCTCGATCGTCGCGAAGTGCCCCGGGCCGATGAGGTCGCCCTCGCTTTTCACAAACAGTGAGCCACCCCCGCTGGAAAGGTCGCGGCCGTTGCGGTCGAGATAGGGCCCGGTGATCGACTTGCTGCGGCCGGCGCGGATCTCGTAGGTGCTGTTGGCGCCACGGCAGCAGAGACCCCAGTTGACGAAGAGGTAGAAATAGCCGCCACGTGACTCAATCGCGGGGGCTTCGATCTGTTGCTTTTCCTCATTCCAGGCGATCTGTTTCGGCTTCGCGTCCTTTTTCAGCAGGCCGGTTTTCGGGTCGAGCTCCACCAGTTGGATGCCAGACCAGAATGAGCCGAAGGTCATCCACAGACGGCCGTCGGAGGTGCTGACCACAGCGGGATCGATCGCATTGAAGGGATCCGGGTGCTGCGAGCGGATGACCATGCCCTCGTCCTTCCAGCCGAAGTCCTTCGCCGCCGGATCGAGGGTGGGGGAGGAGGCCAGACCGATGGCCGAAACGTTCTTCCCGAAGGTGGAGACGGAGTAATAGAGCCAATAGCGGCCGTCTCGTGAGATGACGTCCGGAGCCCAGAGATGGCCCTTGTTTCCCGGGACCAGCTCGGCGTGCCAGGCTGGGAAGGTCTTGAAAACCGGCGGGCCGTCACTCCAGGTCAGCAAGTCGTTTGAACGCGCGGACTTGATGCCCTGGCCGGTGCTGAAGTACCAGGAATCCTTGCCGCAGCGGACGATGGACGACGGATCATGGATCTTTCCGGCGCGGGCGGAAATGGCCAGCAGCAGGAAAAGGGTGGCATGGAGGAGGGGGCTGGGCATGGAATTTCTGGCAAACAAGAGTCTTATGGGTCCTGTAGGTCGGATAGGACCGGCGAGCGAGTATGCCTTAACGATCCCGGCTCCCCCGAAAAAGGGCGCAGATCCCCGAAATTCCCGAAAAATACCCCTCGAATGCAGGATGTGTTTCATTCTCCTTGACTCCCCCTGCCACGATGACTATCTCCCCGCCCCCACAAACGTTCCACGAACT
>JAIXVN010000331.1 GCA_027483005.1 Verrucomicrobiaceae bacterium | reverse complement strand
GACAGGAAGCGCGGGATCAGGCGTTGTTGCAAAATGCCCGGGCCGATCTCGAGCGCTACGAAACCCTCCTCAAGCAGGACTCGATCGCGAAACAGCAGGTCGATGCCCAGGCCTCGCTGGTCGCCCAATACGAGGCCGCCGTCGCCGCCGATGCCGCCACGATCGCCGCGGCAAAGCTGAAGCTGGAGTTCACCAAAGTCACCGCTCCTCTAACAGGTCGGGTCGGGCTGCGACAGGTGGACCCCGGAAACCAGATCCGCGCCTCGGATGCGGCCGGACTGGTGACCATCACCCGCATGGACCCGATGGGGCTGATGTTTTCCGTGCCGCAGGAACTGGTGCCAGCGCTCATCGTGAATCTCAATGCGAAGACGCCGGTGCCTGTCGAGGCCCTCGCTGCCGATCAGAAGACCGTTGTGGCAAAGGGGCGGCTGCTGAGCAGCGACAACCAGATCAACACCGCCTCCGGCACACTGAGATTGAAGGCCGAGTTTCCCAATCCCGAGGGCACGCTGTTTCCCAACCAGTTCGTCAACGTCCGGCTCCGCGTTTCGGTCTCGCCGAAATCCTGCGTCGTCCCCGCCTCGGCCGTGCAGGAAAGCTCGCGCGGCCGCTTCGTTTACGTCGCCAATCCCGATGGCAGCGTGACCTTCCGCAAGATCGAGGTCGGACCGACCTTCCGTGAACTGACCCGCGTGATCAACGGCCTCCAGCCCGGCGACCAGGTCATCACCGCCGGCACCGACCGCCTCCGCGATGGCGCGAAGATTGAAATCGTCCAGCCCGAGACCGAACCCGCCGCGCCGAGCGGCAAGCCCCCACGGAAGGAGAAATGAATCCCTCCCGGCTGTTCATCGAGCGACCGGTGGCGACCACGCTGATCATGGTCGCCCTCATGCTCGCGGGCCTTTTTGCCTATCGCCTGCTGCCGGTTTCCGCGCTGCCGGAGGTCGATTACCCGACGATCCAGATCACCACGCTCTATCCCGGAGCCGGACCCGAGGTGATGGTGTCCTCGGTCACCGCGCCGCTCGAACGGCAGTTCGGCCAGATGCCGGGCCTGGCGCAGATGTACTCCGTCAGTAGTAGCGGCGCCTCGGTGCTGACGCTTCGTTTCAATCTCGGCATGAGTCTCGACGTGGCCGAGCAGCAGGTGCAGGCCGCCATCAATGCCGCTTCGAACCTCCTTCCAAACGACCTCCCCAGCCCACCGGTCTACAACAAGGTCAACCCTGCCGACGCCCCGATCCTCACCCTGGCCCTGTCTTCGGAAAGCCTGCCGCTGACCCGCGTTCAGGACCTCGCCGAATCGCGCCTGGTGCCGAAACTTTCCCAGCTCTCCGGCGTCGGCCTCGTGACCCTCAGCGGCGGCATGCGCCCCGCGATCCGCATTCGCGCCAATCCCGGTGCCCTCGCTTCGCGTGGCCTCACCACCGAGAACCTCCGCAGTGCGATCGTCGCCGCCAACGTCAGCCAGCCGAAGGGCGGCTTCGATGGTCCCACGCGTTCGAGCGCGCTCGATGCCAACGACCAGCTGCTTTCCCCCGATGACTACCGCACGCTCGTGGTGGCCTGGCGAAATGGCTCGCCGATCCGCGTGTCCGACGTCGCCGATGTGGTGGCCGGTTCCGAAAACGAAAAGCTCGCCGCCTGGGCAAACCAACGCCCCGCCGTGGTCATCCAGATCCAACGCCAGCCCGGTGCCAACGTCATCGAGGTGGCCGACAGCGTGAAGGCCCTGCTGCCGAAACTCAGCGAAGGCCTGCCGGGTGGAGTGGACATCACGCCTCTAACAGATCGCACCACCACCATCCGCGCCTCGGTGCATGACGTGCAGGTGGAAATGCTGATCGCCATCGGACTCGTCGTGCTGGTGATCTTCGCCTTCCTCGGCAACTGGCGCGCCACGGTCATTCCCGCCGTCGCCGTGCCCCTATCGTTGGTCGGCACCTTCGCGGTGATGCACCTCGTCGGCTTCAGCCTGAACAACCTCACGCTGATGGCCCTGACCATCGCCACCGGCTTCGTCGTCGATGACGCCATCGTGATGATTGAAAACATCGCGCGCTACATCGAAGAAGGCGATTCCCCGATGACCGCCGCGCTCAAGGGCTCGAAGCAGATCGGCTTCACGATCATCTCTCTAACCGTTTCGTTGATCGCCGTGCTGATCCCGCTGCTGTTCATGGGCGATGTGGTCGGGCGGCTGTTCCGTGAGTTCTCGATCACCCTCGCCATCGCCATCCTCGTCTCGGCGGTGATTTCACTGACCCTCACCCCGATGATGTGCTCGCGGATGCTGAAGCATGTGAACCCGGAAAACGAAGGCCGCTTCGGGAAATGGATCGGCGGAAAATTCCAGGCCGTCATCGACTTCTACGGGCGCGTGCTGAACGTCGTGCTCGCCCACAAGTTTGTTACGCTGCTGGTCTTCGCCGCCACCCTCGCCGCCACCGGCCTGCTTTACCTGAAGACCCCGAAAGGCTTTTTCCCCGACCAGGACACCGGGCTGATCCAGGGTCTAACAGAAGCCGCGGAAAGCGCCTCCTTCGCCAAGGTCAGCGAGCAGCAGCAGGCGATGGCCGAGCTGATCCTCAAGGATCCGGCGGTCGAAAGCATTTCCTCCTTCATCGGCGTCGATGGCGTCAACACCACGCCGAACTCCGGTCGGATGCTGATCAACCTCAAGCCGCTCGCGCAACGCGACGCCAGCGCGGCCCAGGTGGTGCGTCGCCTCCAGGACCAGGCGGCCCGCATGCCTGGCATGCACCTTTATCTCCAGCCGGTGCAGGACCTCGGCATCGACGATCGTGTCAGCCGCACGCAGTATCAACTGACGATCGACTCGGTGAACAGCAAGGACCTCGCCGTGTGGGTGCCGAAAATCGTCGCGCGACTCCAACAGAACCCCCTCATCGCGGATGTCGCCGATGACCTGGTCGAGGGCGGACTCCAGGCCCGTGTCGAGATCGACCGCCAGGCGGCCGGCCGGCTTGGCATCACCGCCGCCGCCATCGATGCCGCGCTCTACAATGCCTTCGGCCAGCGGCAGGTTTCGACGATCTTCACCCAGGGCGGCCAGTATCGCGTGGTCATTGAAAACGGCACCGAATTCAAGCGTGGGCTGGAGGCCTTTGATCATGTCTATGTGTCGGCATCCGATGGCACGCCGGTCCCGCTGACCAGCGTCGCCTCCATCGTCGAGCGGCCCGCGCCACTTGCCATTGCCCGCCAGTCGCAGTTTCCGGTCAACACCATGTCGTTCAATCTCGCGCCCGGAGTTTCGCTCGGAAAAGCGGTCGATTCGGTCCGCGCCGATCTCGCCGCGCTAAAGCTGCCGCCCAGTGTCCAGCCGGAGTTCCAGGGCACGGCGGTAGCCTTTGAAAGCGCCCTCACCAACCAGCTCTGGCTCGTCCTCGCCGCCGTCGTCGTGATG